>NZ_JACJUP010000018.1:0-18775 GCF_014748295.1 Planktothrix sp. FACHB-1355
CCTATTTGAATAAGCGGCAATCCGGTACAGTGGAAATGTTCCACGCAACCGGCTCCATTTGCACCCAAAACTCCCGTGGCGTGCGCTTCATCAACTAGCACCATGCTGCTGAATTTTTCCGCTAAATCTAACAGTGCGGGTAAGGGACATAAGTCGCCATCCATACTGAAGACGCTATCGGTAATTATCAAGCAGCGTCGGTATTGTTGTCGATGTTGATGTAGTAGATCTTCCAAATCTTCTACATTACAGTGGGCGTATTCGATGACGGTTGCACCGCTGAGGATGGCTCCATTTTTGAGGCTGGAGTGATTGTATCGGTCAGAGAGAATTAAATCCCGTTTTCCGACAAGAGAGGCGATCGCTCCCAAATTGGCCAAATACCCAGAACTGAATACCAAGGCGTCTTCAGTTTGTTTGAGGGATGCGATCGCTTCCTCCAATTGCCGATGCAGTTCTCGGTGTCCGCTTAGCAGTCGGGAACCGGTGCTACCTGTCCCGAATTCCTTCGCCGCCGCAACTGCTGCTGCGATCGCACGCTGATCTCCCGCCAATCCCAAATAATCGTTACTGGCAAAATTAATTACAGGCTGTCCTTCCAGCCGTACAATGGCTCCTGGCAGACCCTGGATAGTTTGTACAGAGCGATACCAATCTGCCCGATGAATTGTGGTAAGGGATTTATCCAGCCAAGCGTAAGGATCGGTTGTCATTGGAAATGTCATTATTCCTGTTCTGGAGGAGCCTCAGTATTTTTTATTTCTGCATTCTTGCCCTTAACTGGGGGTAGCTGTTCGACTAAAGCCATTTCAAAAGCGACATCGGGCAGCTCCCCAACTATATACTTACCAGGGGCAAACACCCGCCCTGGCGTAAAACAGTATTGCTTAAGCTGAACCACCTCGCCTGGAGCAAACATTCCCCTAAACATTTTTCGCTCAATTGCCATGACTAATTCTCCCGATCGAATCTCAATACTCTTTAATTTTGGCACTTGTGCTGCTTTACGCAATCGAAATGTCCATACCTTCCATAGATATGAGTGAAACCACTGTCATTCTTCCTCTTTAATTGTCTCAATCGGCTTGATGACTCTGATTAAGTATGGTTTTGATATAAATTTGAACATAGATGTACACAAACGATCGTCTAACTGGCACATAGAGCCATTGCAAATTGTGAATAAAACGATCGTCCCTAAACCCAATCAACTGATGAGATCGAATTTATTAAAGAATGCTTTAGAAGCCGGACGTAAATACATAGCCACAGGTGCAATTTCTGCGGATATGTTGCGCCAAGAAATTTACCGTGCCTGGGAAAGGTCGCACCTAGAGGGAGCTAATCCCCGCACTTTGCAAGCAGATAAGCTATCAACTTTGGATACAGAGCGCTTACTAGAAAGACAGAGTTTTCTGATCGATGCCGCTCGTCCATATTTAAGGGTACTATCTCAGGCAGCCGGACACGAGCGCCACGCCGTCATGCTAAGCGAGCAAAATGCGATCGTACTCGACGTAGTAGGCGACGAGCAGAGCGTACATGGGCCCGAAGCAGTTCCGGGGCCGGGATCTTTACTATCAGAAGCAGTAGCTGGTGCCAACGGTCTGGGAACACCCTTAGCTGAAGACGGTTATGCAGAAATTATCGCCTCAGAGCATTTTATCCAGGGATTTCATCCCTTCACCTGCCAGGGAATTCCCCTGCGTAACGACAAAAAAGAAGTTATGGGAGTCCTCAGTATCTCTGTGCGGCGACCGGAGGTGGGGCAGCGCCTCAAAGAAATCTTGCTTTGTGCCTCCCACGGCATCGAAGCAGAATTGCTGCAAAAGCGCTTGCAAGAAGATGTTCGCCGCGTACTTACATCTCACCCAGATGATGGCCAACCATTAGAACAATTGCGCCAAGATATAGTTCAAGCCCATAATGCCGGACGCTTGCGACTGGAGGTAGTATCTCGTTTGGTTGCGGGAAACCGCTTCGAGTATGCGCTACAATTACTCCGACAAGCTGAAGAATCAATTCAACTATTTCGTCGCCGCGCTGCTCTTTGGCGCGATTTAGCTTCATTAGAGGTAGGAGCAATCCAACCGATATCCCTAACCGATACTGTTCGCGATTTAGTCGATCTGCTCTCCACCGAAGCAACAATACGTAAGATTGAAATTTTCATATGCTTTCCAGAGGAAGTTAGAGTACAGGCAGATCGGAGAACCCTTTCACGCAGGCTTTTTCGGGATTTTATACAAGCTTTCGATCTGGTAGGAAAAGGGGGTGCAGTACGGATCGAAATACATAAAATCCCTCATACCTCATCGGGGCAAGTAAGTTTAATTCCGATGCCAGCACCCGATCGTGTACAATCAGCCCCAATACCATTTATTCTGACGCTGCCAATAGGAAATTACAATCCATGAATCAAGGCTATCCATTAAATAGAAAAGTGCTAATTGCAGACGATGATGATGATAGTCGAACTATGCTCGCTTTTCTACTTGAAAGCGAGGGTTGGCAAATTGCCGAAGCACGTAATGGTAAAGAAGCTTTAGAAAAATTGACGGAGGAATGCCCGCAGGTATTGATTTTAGATAATCGAATGCCAGAGTTAACCGGAGCGGAAGTATACCAGCATATCCAGCAGGAAGGAATCAAAATTCCGGTTGTATTGATGACAGCATTCAGCGATTTGGAAGAATTAGCTTCATCTTTGGGCATTCGTTATTACTTACCTAAGCCGGTGGATGTGCCGCTCGTACTGGCGACGGTTGAGTCTGCTTACGCGGAATATCAAAAATGATCGAATGCTAAATTGCAGGCTGAATGCGCGATCGCTCCTTTTTTCCACCTAATATTAGCGCTCCCAAACATCAAATGGATCGTTACTATCATCTGCTAACCAGGCATAGGGATCGCCAGAAACTTGCACTCCTCCATATTTAGAAAAGGCAATTCTTACGATATTTGTGCGACCGATATCCAAATAGCCGGATGCCCAGACTTCTAATTTAGTAATGCCGGTGATAATGATTCTGTGAGCGCCTGGACATAGATATACTGTTTTTCTGCGATCGAATGTACGCGGTTGAAATACCTCTCGCCCATTAATCCAAACATTACCCCAATCATCCCCACGCGCAACAAACTCTACCAAAACCGATCCTGTATAAGTGTTCGGACAAAATCCTGTAGAGTTCGGAGGATAACCTGTGGTGGGAGAGGAAGGACAACCGTAGGGCGTACAGGTGCCGTACTCCGTGCAACCGTAGGGATTGCAACTGCCAGTAGGCGTTCTCCAACAACCGAATTGATTACAACCACCACCCACGGGATAGCACCCGTAAAAATTACAGCTAGTTCTATTTTGAGCTAAAGAGGAAACCTGCCAGGGAAGCAAAGCTAAAGTTGCACTAAATGCAGTAAAAGTCAATAATTTTCCTACCAGGCAGATAAGATTGTATAACAACAAAGTAGGTTGGTTTGCTTTAACAAAACTCAATGCCAAACTTGGGTTTGTTGGGTTTCGCTGGGGCTCAACCGAACCTACAATTTTGTTGAAGGAAAGACTATTGAGATTGCCAGAGGTAAACCGAGAATGGTTTGTAGTTTTCATGGCTCATAGCTGTAGATTTTTCTGAAATTTTCAGACGAATGCTAGGCTAAACCAGGTTCCTTTAGACTTGTTTGTCGCAGATAACTTAACAGCCAATTTGCTGCCGTAGCCCGTCGAGTCTGCCGAGGGCCGAATTCTCCGATTTTGTAACCCTTAAAACCCAAGCTTTCTTTCAACAGTTGTTTATTTTCAGGAGGAATGGAACGAGTCAGTTTTACGGTTGCGGGACGGCTTTCTATAAAATCAGGCGGTTCTGGATATTCATTTTGCCATTCCTCTGCAACGCCGGAAGCATCCCATTTGCCAGAAATTTCGTCATGGCGATATCCCAAGCAATGCCAAACGAGTTGGTTGACTGTTGCATCGTCAATAGTATCGTTGATAATTGCCCAGATGGTTTCGGTATTTAGCGGCGGTAAGTTAGACATGAAAGTTGTTAGCTGATATTGCGATCGACTACTCATGTAGTTTCCTATATCCGCCTAACAAAAGCAACCAGACTACCACAACTAGCCAGTGGATTACCACGGTCAGCCAGAGGGAACCGCTTTGCAGGTAAGCAACGGTACAGGCACCACCTAGCAGCGCCGCTAATGATAGGAAAATGGGATTGAAAAATGTTTTGAGTCCGGCTGGAAAGAAGCTGATGGCGTTGAGCGGATGATAAACTATAAATGCAACCAAACTGATAAATATCCACAATACCAATTTTGTTGTAGAAACATTTTCTGTAGGATGCGGTAAAAGTAAAACGCGAAAAAATAGTTCCTCGGTGATGGCAGGGAATAGCAGAGAAATTGCTATAATCTTGACAACCTTTGGCCACGATTCTTTTAAAACATCAATTTGTAAAAAGCCAAATTTGAAACCGAGCGGCAATGAAATCAATGCCAATATCGCTAATAATAAGGCACAGAGCAACCCATTATCAATGCTGGGAAGGGTGGTAAAAGCTCTGCTGACACGGAATACTAACTTATCGATCGCAGCCATAGCGATAAAAGATCCAAAACTCATTTACCACTCCTCCTTATAGGTAACGTTCTGATACTAAAATCTAATTCAGGCGTGTTATTTATCAATGCGGACTCTACAATGGAAAACCAAACAACACCACCTGGACAAGTCCGAGCCCATGTTTTTATTTCTGGAAACGTTAAAGGAGTTGGCTTCCGCTTAGCCACTTGGGATAAGGCGAACCAATGGGGAATTGGCGGTTGGGTGGAAGAACTTCCCGACGGACGAGTGGAAGCTGTGTTTGAGGGAAGCAAGGAACTTGTAGAAGCAATTATCAGCTGGTGTTACCGGGGAAGTCCAGATGCTGTGGTTAAAAATGTTACGGTTGGGTATGAAGAACCGGAGGGATTGACTGAGTTTATCATCAGACGATCTCGCGAACCTGTAGTTTATAAAAAACCAACGAGCGTCAATACCAAAACGATTAACGTTCTCTTCTTCGTTCACGGGTTAATGCTCAGCGATAATCCCACGCCAGAAGAAAAGCAATACGATATCCTGTGGGAACCTGTGAAGAAACTCTATAATCTTGAGGAGCGCATTGACGAGATTGTCAGAGTTAATTGGGGGCAATATTTGGATGAAACAGACGAACCCAGACCAGACGAAAAAATCAACAAGGCGGAAAAATTTATTTTAGACCAACTTAATTTCGATCGCCTGCGTCAAAAACCCAGCCCCAATAACATTGTACTTCAAGATTTACAGAGCGATATCACTTTTCAACCTTGGTGGCGGTTTTTGGTTAAACCTTTACGAGAAACATTACTTTTGCGGGGATTTGGGGATGCGGTTTACTATGTTGGCGAAGATGGCAAAATAGCAGTGCAGTTGGCTGTGTATCGCCAAGTCTTGAAAGTATTAGAAAAATATCGATCGCAAATTGAGGAAGATATAGAAACCGAAGCGCTAAGAATCAAAGTGCGGCTGCACGCGATCGGCACAAGTTTGGGTTCAACCGTTATTAACGACTTTTTGCACGGTTTATTTTCCAATACCGGATACCGGATTAGAAGCAATCCGGAAGAAGCAAAAGAACCGACAATTGTCACGAGTAAAGTTTTGGAAGATGAGAAACAGAAAACAGTCGAACGCTATCAATTTTGGCGAATTGCTGCCCAGAAAAAACGCTTAGAGTTGGGTTCAGTTGTGACAATGGCTTCTCAACTTCCAGTTTTGCTAATGCGTTCTCAGCGCGTTGTTGATGCTTTTGCTAATGGCCAAACTTTGCCAGCGGATGAAATAGGCATTCCTCGCGATATTAAAGAAGTGATCTGGAAAATTTTCTACGATATAGACGATTTGCTGGCATTTCCCGTGCGTCCTTTATTTGGCGATTATCCCGGTATTCAGGATATTCAAGTAGATGTAGGAGATGGCTTGAAAGCGCACACGAGTTATTGGGGAAATGAAAAGATTCACGAACAAGTTGCCGAACTTTTGAATAGGAGAGTGGTGAGTTAGCTTAACTCGTTGGTAGTGCTGGATTGAAGAGATCCTTTAACCATTCCAGAAATGCGATCGCAATTGCAGATTCGTGACGCAACACACGCGCTGTGATTGCCTGTCCCATAGGCATCCCCGGTGTTTCTTGCCAAGCTAACCAAGTATGAATCAAAGCTTTGGGATGGTGAACTAAGCTATAGCAGTTGATACCAGCTTGTTCGATTTCTTGCAAAATACCGTCTGCTTTCGGACACAAAATATCATCTGAGGGGATAAGATGGGCAACAAAATCTTCTAACATTCCAGGTAGTTGATTGTTAGGCATTAACCAAACTCCCACTTTTGGTAAATCTGGTGGTGCGTAAACCCAACCTTCTGGCGGTGGTGTTTCGGGGATATCTTGATAACCGCTGGTACTGAGTTTATATCGCAGGGATTGCCAACGTGCCAGTAAATCGCGATCGGCATCAACTACAATACCTAGTGTACGTAAATTTTCTGCTTTTAACCTATCTGATAATCCCTCTAAAAGTACCTCAATTCCTTGTCCATTTTCGTCTGTCGGCACTTCCACAGAAAAAGTTTCTGGTACTCGATATTTTTCGCACAAAGCCCATATGACGTGCTGGTCATTCTTCCCTTCAACTAATAACTGTTGAGGTTTTGGTTTGGGAGGTTTTTGTGCTTTTGGCATCACCGTACCTCAATACTTTGCCGAACGGCAACTGCTAATTCATCTGCGGTGTATTCAACTGCACGTATCTTTTCATCGCGCCGACTTAAGCGGAATAATTTTCCGACTGAATTATCTTCAAATTCAGCCAATGCTTCTTGAAAACCCGCTATACAATCCCAACTATGAGTAGTAGCAAAAACCTGTAAATTTAACCGTTTTGCTGTTGAAAAAATTAAACGCCACATATCAGTTTGGGCTTCGTAATATAAGCCAGTTTCAATCTCATCTACTAGCAGTAAACCATTTTCAACTGTTACAGCAGCCATTGCTAGAGATAGCATACGACGCATTCCCTCACCCATACTACCCAGGTTAATTGGGTTGTGCTGTCCGTGAAGTTTCAGCAGAACGCCACTACTAGAACTTTGTCTGCTGGTGAAACTAATACGTTCTATATTTGGCTCTAATATTTGCAACGCTGCTACCACGCTTTCTTCTTTCGGGGTTAGTGTGATTTTATCCCAAAACACAGCCATTTGTTGAAAATTTATGTTGGTCGTTGTGAGAAAGAAATTTGAGCTAATGTTTTGGGTAAAAAGTCTTGAATTGCTAGTTGTTACAAAAGCATGAGGCTGATGTTCATTCCATTGCCGAAAGGCTTTCCCTGTAATCAAGCCATCATCGCGGATGGGTATAGGCATTGTAGTACCCCGTCCGTCTGAAAATAAAAGCAAAAACTTTGATGGCTCAATTGACCCCCCTTCAGGAGTCAAGAATAGATCAAAGCCAGGAGGTTTCTGAATACGCTCAGGTTCTTTGATCTGGAATTGAACAGATAAGGGAGCTTCTTTTTCCGATCGCACAGAAATAGTTTGCTCAGTATTTAGCTGATGGCCATAAAAAATATGTCTTATTTCATAACCGCTTCGGCGCTCAATTTCTCCCCTAACAAAAGAGGACTGAGATATAGAGTAATCTGCGATTTCACCCCGATTATATAAGAAATTAATTAAAGGTTCAAGGTTAACTTGATTAACCAATAAATAGACAGCTTCCAGGAGGCTGGTTTTGCCGCTGTTATTTGAACCGACGATCAGATTGACACGCGCCAAACCGTCGATGTGGAAATCTTTGAAGCAGCGATAGTTTTGGATGGTAAGATCGCGTAGCATAAAGCCCTCTGCTGTGCAGCGGTTGTCATTTCCCATATTAGAGGGTAGAGGGAAAATGCGATCGCAGTACTCGCAAAGCTTTAAAATACGATCGCAAGTTATCACATATCGTCAATGTCACAACAAGATAAAATCCGCGCCCACGTTTTTGTTTCCGGTATCGTTCAGGGTGTGGGTTATCGCTATTCAACTTTAAAACAGGCGCAACGGGTGGGTGTAGGCGGTTGGGTACGCAACGTCCCGGATGGGCGCGTGGAAGCTGTTTTTGAAGGAACTAAGGCAAATGTAGAAGCGATGATTCGCTGGTGTTATCGGGGAAGTCCATCTGCTGAGGTTACGGATGTGGCGGTTGAGTACGAACAACCTCAAGGTATGGAGAGTTTTGCGATCGAAAGGCGGGGTTAGCAGGGAATTTTGTAACTAATTTAACCGCTTTCAAGATGAGCTTGGATTTAGTAAAGAGGTGTTAGATGAAGTGTTTGCATTAGTAAAGATGAAGTAGATTTAAGAAAAATATCTTTAGATTTTATTATTAAAAGGATGTGTTCGGGATCGCCACATTCAGCGCAAGTACCCTCAAACTGGAAAATACTTCACTGTTTTAGCAGTGACCGGAGGTGGTTGTCGATGAGTAATGTGGAGCAATACTATAGAATACTTGAGCTAGAACCGGGCGCTACACTGGAGGAAATTCGTCAGGGATACAAAGACTTAGCGATGGTGTGGCATCCAGACCGTTTTCCCAATCATCCCAGACTCCGACAAAAAGCTCATAAAAAATTGCAACTAATTAACGAAGCGCACGAAAAGTTACGGTCATTTGCGCCTGTTGCTGCGACGATCGCATCTCCACCGCACTCTGAGTCGGCGCGATCGCAACCATCCCCATCATCCCCATCAAACAGTAAAGATTACTACAAACAGCCACCTCCCAAGCCTCAAGAAGAAGACTACAGAAAATATACTTACGAATATACGCCTTTCAAAAATTTCAGCCGCAAAGATGTCGATACGTGGTTAGATTAAATTGTGAAAAAGGTTATCGTCTTCGGCAGCATTAACATGGATTTGGTGGCCCGATCTCCCCGCTTGCCAATTCCCGGCGAAACTATCCTGGGTCGTGACTTTTTTACCGCGCCGGGAGGGAAAGGTGCAAATCAGGCGGTGGCATCTGCAAGATTGGGTATTCCTACTCAGTTAGTTGGGCGTATTGGCGATGACAATTTTGGTCGATCGCTCCTCACCCATCTTCAAACATTTGGTGTCCAAACAGAGCATATATTAATAGATAAAACAGCACATTCCGGCGTCGCTATTATCGCCGTAGATGACTCAGGGCAAAATAATATTATCGTTGTTCCCGGTGCGAACGGGTGCGTAAATGGCACTGATGTAAAAAATTTGATTAATTTGTGGGATAACGCCGCTGTATTGCTGCTTCAATTCGAGATTCCTTTAACGGCAGTAATTTCAGCCGCAAAAGCCGCTAAAAGTGTCGGTGTGAAGGTGATTCTCGACCCCGCACCGGCGCAAATAGATATCCCCGATGACTTTTACCCACTCGTCGATATTATTACGCCGAATGAAATTGAAGCGGCACAATTAGTTGGTTTTCCGGTTAATAATTTTGACACTGCTGCTAATGCGGCATCTGTCTTGCTTCAAAAAGGTGTGGGAACTGCGATCGTCAAATTGGGCGCACAAGGAGTTTACTGTGCGACAGCGGACTCAACATTTTTTATATCGGCTTTTCGAGTGCAAACGGTTGATACGGTAGCAGCTGGGGATGCTTTTAATGGTGGTTTGGTTGCAGCTATTGCTGAAGGGCGATCGCTGCGAGAGGGGGTGGTTTGGGGTGCTGCGGCTGGGGCTATTTCTACTACTAAGCCGGGTGCGATGTCTTCGATGTGCGATCGGGAAACATTGGATAGGTTTCTGAATGAGAGGGGTTTTTCTGGTTAGGGTTGGTCAGTTGTGAGTTTGAGATTGTTTTTTTTAACGCAAAGGGTCGCAAAGGTTTACGCTAAGGGACGCAGAGGAAATTCTCAAATTAAATGGGAAGAATTATGCTGTTAAAGGGTTGTGGTTCTGGATGCTTGTTTGGTTTGGCTTTGGGCGATGCGCTTGGTGCTGTTACTGAGTTTTTGAATGTTGATGAGATTTTGCGTCGTTTCCCGCCCAATGGCCCGCAGGAACCAACAGGTAATCCCGCCCGCGTTACGGACGATACGCAGATGGCGTTATGTGTGGGGGAGGCGTTGATTGAGGCGGGTGGGGTTTACACTGCCAGCAGTTTGGAACCTTTGCTGCGACGTGCTTTTGTCACTTGGTTACACAGTCCGGATAATAACCGCGCCCCCGGTCGAACTTGCTTGAATGCTTGTGGGAAGCTGGAGGAGGGTTTGCCGTGGGAGAGGGCGACTGTTGCTGACTCGAAGGGTTGCGGTGCGAATATGCGGGTTGCACCTGTGGGTTTGTTGCCTTTGGGGGGAGATAGTTCGCTTCGGGGTGCGATCGCGCAATTTCAAGCAGCGCTAACTCACGGTCATCCTACCGCCCTCGCAGCTTCGGATTTGACTGCTTATGCGATCGCCGATCTGGCTGCTGGTGGAACTCCGGAACAATTGCCCCAGCGACTCCGCAGCTACGCTTTATCCCAGCGCACAGTTTACCGCAGCGATTGGTTGGGGTCGCTTTGGCAACGTCCGTACATCAATACGCCAGAAGAATTTATCAGTCGCGGATGGGATGAATGTCTGTCGGTACTCGATCGTCTCGATGCTGCATTGGCAGAACCAAATCGCGATCGCGACCCCTGCGAAGCTACGGGTGAGGGATGGATAGCAGAGGAAGCTTTTGCTACTGGTTTGTTGTGTTTTCTGTTATTTCCAGAAGAACCCGTGGCGGCGTTGCGTCGTGCGGCAGTTACTTCTGGTGATTCGGATTCGATCGCTTGTTTGACTGGCGCTTTTGCAGGTGCTTATTTGGGCATGGAGGCATGGCCTTCATATTGGACGAGTCGGATCGAGTATCGCCAAAGACTTGCAGCTTTGGGGGAATTGTGGGATGGGTAGGCGATCGAAATATCGGCAGCTATCGTGGGTTTAATAATCAACAATTAGGTAAAAAATTTGAAATTTCAATAGACATCTCTAGAAAAGAATCTCTCTCGGCAGGCAGGATGCCTACCCCACCAGAATTTTTGGAGATGTCTAATAATATCGGCAAAAATACCGCACCTTTGCAAAAAATCTCATCTTCGGGCAATATGAGTAAGAGATGAAACTAGAATCTTTAATCAGACTCAATCGTGCCATTCGCGTCATCGGCTTCGACGACGCGCCTTTCGTGCGTCGAAGGGGAAGTCAGGTTGCGATCGCAGGTATCATTTGTGCAAATACGCGCTTTGAGGGTATGGTGTGGGGAAGGGTGCGACAAGATGGCTGGAACGCTACCGACACAATTTGTAAATTACTCATCGGTGGCAAATTTCTCCCACAATTGCATATTCTACTGCTAGACGGTATAGCTTTCGGTGGTTTTAATGTTATAGACCTACCGTTACTTTCCCAAAGGCTTGCACTCCCCTGCGTGGCAGTTATGCGCCGTCAGCCAGATATTATCGCTATAGAAGAAGCAATTCATCGCCTTCCACAACCAGAAAAACGTCTTAAAATACTGCGTCGTGCAGGTACTATTCACGAGTTTGGGCCGTTTTTCTTTCAAGTTTGCGGTGAAACTCCGGAAATAACTGCTGCGGTGCTGCAACGGCTGACGGACTGCGGAAAAGTTCCGGAAGCTTTACGTCTGGCACATTTAATTGGTGCAGCTATAGTTAAGGGCGAAAGTGGCAGTTGTGCTTGATTTTATAATTTTATAGTGTATAAAGAGATGTTACTATGATATTAAAATTTATTACATAAAAGCAAAGAATCTAGAAACAAATTAGTATTTTTGGACATCTTATAATTAGTTACCATTATTGATAAGATAGCTTAAAACACCTCTTGGGCTAGCAACCCAGGGGCATTGCTTATAGAGCAATTTTGATAAACACAAATTGAGCGATCGCTGTCATAATATATAACACTCAGCCACAAATGCCACTAGGTTAAGTCTGAGCAAAGGTGTCTACCAGTTCTACAAAGGAAAGTAAAGAACATGAGTAGAAGGGAAATTATCACGGCTGAAGAAGCTGTTTTGACTAATTGTGAGAGGGAACCTATTCACACTCCGGGTTCCATTCAGCCTCACGGTGTACTTTTGGTATTGAGAGAGCCGCATCTGACAATTCTACAAGTGAGCAACAACACTTTAGAATTTTTTGGCTTATGTCCGGAGAAATTAATTAGGAAAAATCTGAATGAATTGCTCGACAATTCTCAAATAGAACAATTTAAACAATATTTAACAATTCAAGACCTACCGAGTGTAAATCCTATTAAATTAACAATTAAAACAGCTAGCACTCGTCACGTTTTCGATGGAATAATTCATAGAATCGATGGCGTTTTAATTCTAGAATTAGAGCCAGCAAGCCTTCCAGAAAATATTTCATTTTTTAGCTTTTACCATCACGTTAGGGCGGCTACATCTAAGCTACAAGAAACGTCTAACTTACAGGAATTGTCCGCAGCGATCGCTGTGGAAGTGCGAAAAATGACTGGGTTTGACAGGGTGATGGTATACAAATTTAATGCTGAGGGACATGGCTGCGTAATTGCCGAAGATAAACGACAAAATTTACCTAGTTTTTTGAATTTACACTACCCAGCCACAGATGTTCCCAAGCAAGCAAGAAAACTCTATTGTTTAAATTTACTGAGGTTAATAGCAGATGTCAATTATCAACCAGTGGAAATTATACCTACTTACAATCCAGTCATGAATAATGCGCTGGATTTAAGCTTTTCAGTTTTAAGAAGCGCATCCCCAATGCACATAGAATACTTGCAAAATATGGGTGTTGGCGCTTCTATGTCTATATCTTTGATTAAAGATCGAAAACTTTGGGGACTTGTGGCTTGCCATCATTATTCTCCCAAATTTGTCTCTTATGAAGTGCGAACAGCTTGCCAATTCCTCGGACAGGTGATGTCTGTAGAACTTTCAGCAAAGGAAAATAACGAAGATTCTGATTATAAACTGCAATTAAAATCTATTACAAGCAAGTTTATTGAATATATGTCTAAGGAGGAAAACTTTGTTGAGGGCTTGCTAAAATACTATCCTAATTTACTCAATTTAGTTAATGCGTCAGGAGCGGCGGTCTGTATTGATAATAATTTAAAGGTAATAGGTAAAACACCTCAAGAAGAAGAAATAAGGCAGTTAATTAATTGGATAGACCGTAGATTAAAATTGGAAATTTTCCATTCTGATAATTTGGCAAAACTGTATCCAGAGGCAGAAAAATTTAAGGATGTGGCGAGCGGTGCGATCGCAATTTCAATTTCGCCAACGCGGAGCAACTATGTTTTATGGTTTCGGCCAGAAGTCATTCAAACGGTTAATTGGGCAGGCAATCCCCATGAACCGGCGCAAATACAAGAAAAAATGGCAGATGGTAGTTTGCGCCTCTCTCCTCGCAAATCGTTTGAAATGTGGAAAGAAATTGTTAAATTAAAGTCTTTACCTTGGAAAAAATGCGAAATTGATGCAGCAGACGAACTAAGGAACGCCATTATAAGTATTATTTTGCGGCAAGCAGATGAATTAGCTAAATTAAATATGGCTTTGCTGAAGTCGGAAGCGAGAGAAAGAGAAAAAGCATCTCAGTTAGAAGTAGCGCTGCAAGAACTACAGCACACCCAAACTCAGCTAGTGCAAAGCGAAAAAATGTCTAGCTTGGGACAAATGGTAGCCGGCGTTGCCCATGAAATTAACAATCCCATCAACTTTATTTATGGGAATTTAATACATGCAAATGAGTATACAAAAGATTTTCTTCAGTTGCTAAACTTATACCGCCAGGATTTTCCGTCACCAGGAGAGCGAATCAATCAAATGGCGGAAGAAATTGACCTGGAATTTTTGATGGATGATTTGCCGAAACTTTTGCGTTCGATGAAAGTAGGGGCCGATCGCATTCGCGAGATCGTGCAGGCGCTGCGAATTTTCTCGCGCATCGATGAAAGCGAAATGAAGCCGGTAGACATTCACGAAGGTATAGAAAGCACCTTGCTGATTTTGAGCAATCGGCTCAAAGCTAGCTCGACTCGTCCCGGCATTCAAGTCATCAAAGAATATGGCAATCTACCGAAAATAGAGTGTTATGCCGGTCAGTTGAATCAGGTATTTATGAATATACTGGCAAATGCGATTGACGCCTTGGAAGATCTGAAGAGCAGAGGAGCGGGAGAGAAATATGCCATCCAAAATCTCAAATTAAAAATCCAAGATCCGGAGATTCGGATTCGCACCTACCTTGTAAGCAGCGATCGCATCGCGATCGGCATCGCAGATAATGGCCCAGGTATCTCCAACGAAGTGCAGCAGCGGTTGTTCGATCCTTTCTTTACCACAAAATCGGCCAGCAAAGGTACTGGTATAGGTTTGGCGATCGGCTATTCTGTGGTCGTGGACAAACACGGCGGTAACTTGACGTGCGTTTCTGCACCGGGACAGGGAGCAGAATTTATTGTTGAGCTTCCCATCAGAGCAAAGCTAAGCTAGAGATCGTACAGGTTTTGTTCGCTTGAGTACCAGACATATTTTATGAATAACGCTGCTTTGTTGCCTCAATTATGTTCTGCGTTAGCGATCGCCTTCTTGAGTGCATCTACCCTCACACCCCCCAGTCGCGCAGAAGGCGGCAGCACCAACACCACCAACGCCACTTTCTTCTGCGGTACCAGCAACGGCGTCCCGGCAACTATGGCCCGCACGCCACGCGGAGAAATACCGATGATTCTCTGGAATTCTCCCACAATCGTCCAATCGGGCGATACTCAAAAACAGTGCGAAGATGTATCGAATAGGTTGCAGAGTTATTACAATAACGGTACTTTCAAATACATCACCACTAGGAGAATGAACGGTCAAACCGTAGCTTGCGTTGCACAACAAAATAACGATGAGGCAACTTGCAGTGGCGACCCGTTATTCGCTCTCAACATACCCCCTCAAAGTAAACCGGCAGACGCTCTACAAGGTATATTTCGGATCAGAATGGCTTCTGCCGGAGTCATCAATGAAACGTTCGCACCTGTTTACATTAGTCTGGATAAATTATTACAGGGTGAGTATCCGCCAACGGGAAGCAATACCCGTCGTTCTCCATCTAGAAATAATCCTCAGTAATGGCGATCGCAAAACTTAGCTGCGGTGCAATTATCTTATCTGCTCTGTTGCAGTTTAGCAGTTACCAGAATTACCGCGTCTCATTAGGTAATTCTGGTCGTCCGATTTGGGATTGTGGGTCAGTCTGTTTTGTTTCCAGATCCCAGATCGATCCGTGGACAACAAATCCAAAATCCTCTGTTGCGAAGGTGGACATCGTGACGGGAAGCGGAGCCATTCCGATCTTGGGGTCTCCCCAAGTAGAGGACATGGCGTCCAAGACGCCCACTTCGCGCCAAATCCAAAATCCAAAATCGATCGCTCTGAGGCATTCCCAGTACCCAGTTTATGCGATCGCCTTCATTCCCCGCAGTCAAATTCTCGTCAGCGGCGGATACGATGAGCTAACCAAAGATGGTCGGGAAGGTACGATCAAGCTGTGGGATCTGAAGAATGGCCAACTCCTACGCACTCTCAAAGGACATACAGACCAAGTGCGTGCGATCGCCATCAGTCCCGATGGCAAAATATTAGCTAGCGGTAGCGACGATAAAAGTATCAAACTGTGGAATCCAAACACCGGACAGTTGCTGCGTACTCTTACCGGACATTCCGACTGGATTGCTGCTGTTGCTATCAGTCCGGATGGAAAAACTCTAGTCAGCGGTAGTTTCGACAACACCATCAAAATTTGGGATTTACATAGCGGACAATTGCGGCGTACCCTCACCGGACATACCGATCCAGTGCAGTCGATCGCCTTCACTCCCGATGGTACAACCTTAGCAAGTGCCAGTAACGATAAAACCATCAAACTGTGGAATCTTCGTACAGGACAATTGCAAAATACCCTCACCGGACATACAAATTTTGTTTTGTCGGTTGTCATCAGTCCCGATGGTACAACCCTGGCCAGTGCCGGTTATGACAAAACTATTAAATTGTGGAACTTACGCAGCAACAAACTGGAAAATACTCTCAAAGGCCATGCCGACTTAGTACCTGGTATCGCCATCAGCCCGGATGGTAAAATTTTAGCCAGCATCGAAGGAAGTTGGGACAATACCGTCAAGCTGTGGGATTTGCATAGTGGCGAATTCCTGGGCGACTTGCCAGCACACAAAAGTAATGTTGTCATTAAAGGAGAGTCGATCGCCTTCAGTCCTCAAGGTAATTTCCTCGCCAGTGGCAATAACGATGGCATCATTGAAATTTGGCAATATTGATATCAATTTTATCAGTGCAATTTGATATGAAATTTTCCTTTCCAGACCTAGCAGTGGCGATCGGTGCAGCAGCAATTGTAATTGTCCAATCTCAAATTGCCGTACCGCAAGAACAACAATCACTCAATGATAAAGCGATCGGTGATATGGCAAGAGATGTCACCGTTTTGATTAATGGCCAAAATCCCGGCTCGGGCGTAATTATTGCCAAACAAGGAAACACTTATTCCGTCCTCACTGCCAAACACGTTGTTGCCACTCAAGATGAATACGAAATATTTACTTCCGATGCCACAAAATATCCGCTTAATTACGCCAATGTCAAAAAATTACCTGGAATCGATTTAGCGATCGTGCAGTTTACCAGTAATAAAAATTATCGCGTTGCCGAGTTAGGTGATTCCGACAAAGTAACCGAAGGTGCAACAGTTTATACAGCCGGTTGGCCTCGTCCCGGACGCGCCATCAATCAAGCTATTTATCAAATTACTAAAGGCAGCATTTCCGGTCGTCCCTTGCAAGCATTAGATGATGGCTACGGTTTGGTTTATACTAATATCACTCGTACAGGAATGAGTGGCGGCCCGGTTTTTGATTCACAAGGGCAAGTAGTTGGCATTCACGGCAGGGGGGACGGAGAACCTATTTTTAATCCGGAAACTGGCGCAACAGTAGATGTCAAATCTGGTTTTAATTTAGCAATTCCCATCAACACATATTTTAAATTAGCGCCAGGGGTAGGAATTAATTTACTTTACTTGGGAGATAACTTTGTTGAAGCTAACAAGATAGCAGGACATTCAAACGCCATAAGTTCTGTCGCCATCAGTCAGGATGGTACAATCTTAGCTAGCGGCAGTATGGATAATACGATTAAAATTTGGAACAGAAGCACTGGGAAAGAATTGCGTACTCTCACCGGGCATACAAACTATATTAATTCGATCGCCATCAGTCCGGATAGCAAAATTTTGGCTAGTGGCGCTAATGATGGCACTGTGAAAATTTGGAACTTGGCTAACGGACGATTGATAAATAGCCTGACAGGCGATAAAAATTATGTCAGATCTGTTGCGATAAGTCCCGATGGAACAACTTTAGCTAGTGGCAGTGCAAATGATGCAAATATCAAAATTTGGAATCTGCAAACTGGCAAATTATTGCGTACTCTCACCGGACATCGCAATTATGTTAATGCGGTTGATTTTAGTGCAGATGGTAAGAGTTTGGCTAGTGGCAGTACGGATTTAACCATCAACATTTGGAATCCGAACACGGGAGAATTGCAGCAGACTTTGAAGGGACATACCAATTGGATCGCCAGCGTTGCGATCGGTTCTTTCGGGCAAATTATCGCCAGTGGTGGTGCTGACAATACGATTAAAATTTGGAATGTAAAAACAGGAGAAATGCTGTATAATTTACAAGCTCATTCTGGGGTGGTGAGAGCAGTGGCGATCGATCCCAACGCACATATCCTCGCCAGCGGTAGTGATGACGGAACAATCAAAATTTGGAACTTGCATAACGGTCAACTGCTGCATACTCTGCAAGTGCGCGATCGGCAAGGACAAATTGCGTCAGTAAATTCTTTGGCTTTCAGTAATGATGGGCAAATTTTGATTAGTAATGCTGGTGCTAGTTTAAGGATTTGGCAGGTGAAGCGATGAAATATTACTATCAATTATCGTCGGTAATAATTGGTGCAGCAATAGCGGTAATGCAACCGCAAATGGTAGTGCCGCAAACATTGGACGAACAAGCGATCGCATCTCTTGCTAAACAGGTAACTGTTGTGATTAACGGTCAAAATCCCGGCAGTGGCGTAATAATTGGTAAGAAAGATAATACTTATTATGTACTGACTGCCAAGCACGTTGTCGCTACACGAGATGAGTATGAAATTTTGACTCATGACAGCACAAAACACGCCCTCAACTATAGCACGGTGAAAAAATTGCCAGGGGTAGATTTAGCATTAGTGCAATTTACCAGTAGCCAAAATTACCGCGTTGCCGAAATAGCAGATTCGGATACGGTGACAGAAGGTGCAACTGTTTATACTGCTGGTTGGCCGCATCCCGGACGCGCCATCACGGAACGAGTTTATCAGATGACAACAGGCAAAATATCGGGTCGATCGCTCAAACCTTTAGAAGATGGCTATGCTTTAATTTATACCAATATCACTCGATCGGGCATGAGTGGTGGCCCACTTTTGGATGCCCAAGGGCGGGTAATTGGCATTCACGGACGGGCGGATGGAGTGCCGATCGTCAATCCCGACACGGGGCAAACAGTTGATATCAAATCAGGATTTAATTTGGCAATTCCAATTAAAATTTTT
>NZ_JACJUP010000180.1:0-8339 GCF_014748295.1 Planktothrix sp. FACHB-1355
AGATAAGTAGAAAAACTGTAAATATATAAAATATCAGAATTTTTTGATGGGGTGGGTGTCGGTCTCACCTCACCTAGAGTCCATCCACAACCAGAAAGGAGCAATCCTGAAAATGACGCTGCCGTTTTTAAGAAGCGACGTCTGTTTGGATATAGCTTAAATTTTTTAACCTCCCCGCTCATTTACTAAAATCCATTTTCACAACAACTTTTGGCTTTTGATTTTTTAGCTACTGGTTAACTGAGTCCAATAGCGATCGTAAACATCATTAAATTTACCTAACGGTTCAACTCTTTCACACTTTTCTAACACTTTTGCAGATGGATATAAATTAGGATTATTGCGATTTTTGGGCGATAATTGCTTAATAGCCGATTGATTGGGTGTAGCAAAATTCAGTCGATCGCAAACAGACGCAGCTACAGCAGGTTGTAACATAAAATCTATCCAAGCATAAGCAGCATCTGGATTGGGAGCAGTTTTGGGAATCACCATTGTATCTGTCCACAGAGAAGTACCGCTTTTGGGTATTGCGTACTGTAAGCTAGAACTTTCTTCAGCAACTTCCGCCGCATCAGCTGAATAACCCATCGCGACAAACAAATCTCCCGCAACAATTTGTTCTTTCCAAGCATCAGTTGTAAAGGAAGCGATCGCAGGTTTGAGCGCCTTTAACTTTTCGTAAGCTTGTTGGATTTGCTGCTGATTTGTCGAATTATAAGAATAACCCAGCATCCGCAAAGTTGCGCCCATAACTTCTCGAACATCGTTCATCAAAGTCATTCGTTTGGAGAGTAGTTGCTGGTTTTCCCAAAGATAATCCCAATCTTCTGGAGGAGTTTTTAACTTTTTGGTATTGTAAATCAAACCTGTTGTTCCCCAGCTCATCGGTACGCTATGACGATTACCTGGGTCATAACCGGGATTTTGAAATTGTGGCAAAAGATTTTGGAGATTATTGAGACGATCGTGTTCTAATTCGGTCAGCATTTTTAGTTCCAACATTTGGCGAACCATGTAGTCGGAGGGGTAAATTACGCTGTAAGCTGCACCGCCTCCCGCTTGCATTTTAGCCAGCATTGTCTCGTTGGAATCATAAACATCTGCCTCTACCTTTATACCGGTATTAGCGGCAAAGGTTTTGAACAACTCTTCATCCGTATAGCCAGAAAAAGTATAAATGCGTAGCGTACCAGAAGAGTTTTCTTCGGTCGTAGTCGGTCGCACTTGTGCCAGAGTCCAACCACAACTGGAAAGTGCCAATCCAGAAGTTGCTGCTGCTGCCGTTTTTAAGAATCGACGCCTGGTTTGATATAAATGATGTAGCTGCAAATTAGTCATT
Organism: Planktothrix sp. FACHB-1355; assembly: GCF_014748295.1. Lineage (NCBI taxonomy): Bacteria > Bacillati > Cyanobacteriota > Cyanophyceae > Oscillatoriales > Microcoleaceae > Planktothrix > Planktothrix sp. FACHB-1355. The sequence continues at coordinate 1,343 of NZ_JACJUP010000180.1, forward strand.
TTTCACTAGCCAATATTCATGTTTGCGCTGCCATTGACATAGGTAATTTCAAATTTGAACTTTCAAATTGCCAATTATAAAACCAAATTTGAAATTTTAGATCTGAAATTTGAAATCCCGAATTACCCATTCCCCATTTCCCATCACCAATAACCAATTAACAGTATCGTACCGATTGTTCTAAAGCTAGCGGTTCACCAGTTTTGGCGTCCGTGTTTTGGCACGCAAACATCAATGCGGGAGAGATTTTTTCAAATTCCAGTTTATTGCCTTTACGTCTGAGCAGGTAGCCGCGCAGTTCTTTGTAAGGTAACTTGGTGAACTCGTCAATTTCTGAAGTAAAAGAGCGCAGTATCAGAGAACCGGAAGGATTACAGCCTTCTAACAGTTTCTCGATAAATATTTTTTTGACACTGCTGTGGTAGCCGTAGTTTACTTTATTGGCTTCTCGCTGTAAGTCAACCACAAAGGGTTCTCCATCGCTACCTAAAAAAGTGGCGATCGCCGTTGACTGGCAGTGGTACTCTAACTCTTGTAAAAACCCCTCTAGTGTCATTTGTCAATAGCCATTTTTCATTTGTCAGAGGTCAACGATCGAATTACTGAGAGCTAACTACTGGGAATCGCCTTTTAGCAGATAACTAAGAATCAGCCAAAACCAGAGAATCTTTTGAACCCCAGTAGGCGTATACAGGGGTGTGTGGATCGGGTAAGCTGGCGAAAGTGTTAGGCTGCTTTACGGTAATACGATCGCCTGACTTTAATTCCACCACGCAATGAACGTGGGTACCCAAATACATAACGTGCTGCAAACGTCCTTCAAAACAGTTTCCCTGTAAGCAAGAAGGTTCCAGATTCAATTGAATATTCTCTGGGCGCACGCTAATCGCCACAGAAGCTTGAGGATGCCAAGCAGTTGAGGAGTCCAGCCTTTGCGCCACCACCTTCATTTTAGATTCTGTCAGTACCTCGATTTCCGAGCCGTTCAAAGATAAAATTCGGCCTTTTAACAAATTGGTATCCCCAATAAAATCAGCGACAAAAGCTGTTTGTGGACGCTCGTAAATTTCGCTAGGCGTACCTATTTGTTCGATTTTGCCGTCGTGCATAACCGAAATGCGATCGCTCAGACTCAGCGCTTCCTCTTGGTCGTGAGTAACCATAATAAAAGTCAGCCCCAAATCTCGGTGTAAATTGGTCAGCTCCACCTGCATTTCCTTACGCAGCTTCAAATCCAACGCTCCCAGAGGTTCATCCAGCAAAAGCACAGCAGGTCGGTTAACCAACGCTCGTGCCAAGGCTACCCGTTGCTGCTGACCCCCAGATAATTGAGCCGGAAAACGGTTAGCCAAAGCTTCCATTTTAACGAGCTTGAGAGCTTCTTTAACCCGTTCTGCGATCGCCGCTCTGGGCAAGCGTTTAATCCGCAATCCAAAAGCGATATTTTCCCAAACGCTCAGGTGGTTAAACAAAGCATAGCTCTGAAACACCGTATTGACCGGTCGGCGGTAAGGCGGTACGTTAGTCATCGGCTTGCCTTGAATTAGCACCTCACCGGCGGTCGGCATCTCGAAGCCCGCAATTAAGCGCAGCGTCGTCGTTTTACCGCAGCCGGATGGCCCAAGAATACTAAAAAATTCACCCTGGCGAATGTCAAGGTCAACCCCCCGTACAGCAGTATCGACTTTGAACACCTTGAAAACCTTTCGGAGTTCAACATCCAGTACTGTGTAAGCGTCCCTGGCGTCTGGATTCTGAACAGCAGTCTGAGACATAATGGCGAAAATCCTTGTAGCGATGCCCCGGTTGCCAGCTGAATCAGCATTATAGTTGATGCAGTGGCAAATTTGACCTTGGCTTATTTTGACATTCTGCCACTGACTGAAGCCAGCTGCCCAGTCAGTCAAATTGCCAAGATTTGGTGTAGAGGGAGGCGGAAAGCTCTCAGAGCAGAGGTAAGGGTATACTTGAACTCAAAACTCTCCGACGCCGGACGCACTAGCCCCCTTCATACTCAAATTTCAAAACTTTGGAACTCAAGACTTAGGAGTACTGCCGTATGACCTTGCTTTGGTCTTCCTCGCTAGACAGTAAATCAAAGACCCGCACGGTCGGACGAAATTACCAGTCCCTGTTTGTGATGCTAGTCATTACATTGGTGATGGTAGGAGGGATTGGCAGTCGTCTTGCCTACTTGCAACTGATCCAGGGAGAACGCAATCGGGAACTAGCGGAGAACAACCGGATTCGGATCATTCCCAAACAACCCGAACGGGGTAATATTTTCGATCGCAAAGGCAGAATCCTTGCCAGCAGTCGTCTTTCCCGCTCAGTTTATCTATGGCCGTTAATACGCAAGCAAAAATCCTGGCCTACCACACGCAAGCGTCTTTCCGAGATCCTGGAAATTCCCGAAGCAGATATTGAAAAGCGGATAGCACAAGTAGGGGAGAACAATCCCACCCTAGTACGGATCGAGCGCGACATCACTCCCGAAAAGATAGTAGCGCTGGAAGAATCCCAACAGCAACTCGAAGGCGTAGAAGTAGACATAGAACCGGCGCGGGTATATCCCAATAAACAAGTGGCAGCCCACGTACTCGGTTACACCGGTGAAATGAACGATTTACAGTTAGCTAAGGCGAGGCAAAAAGGCGATGACTATCGACTTGGAGATGTCGTCGGTAAAATGGGCGTCGAAGCAGCTTTTGAGAAAAAATTGCGGGGAACGTGGGGCGGTCAGCAGGTGGAGGTGGATGGCAAGAACCAGATTTTACGTATTTTGGGAGATAAAGCGTCTCAACCAGGTGAGGACGTCCATTTAACCATAGATCTGGAGTTGCAGAAAGCCGCAGAAGCCGCACTAGGCAATCACAGAGGCGCAGTTGTAGCCATGAATCCAAATAATGGGGCGATTTTAGCGATGGTTAGCCGCCCCGCTTTCGATCCTAATTTGTTTACTCCTCGGATCAGCCAGAAAGCATGGCAGGAACTGCAAAAGGCAAACCACCCATTTGTCAACCGCGCCTTACAAGCTTTTCCACCAGCGAGTACATTCAAAATCGTTACTACCACTGCGGCGATCGAATCGGGCAAAGTTCCTTCTACCATAGTCTTGCCAACTTATCCAGCTCTTAGGGTGGGTGGAATTTCGTTTGGAGAATGGAACCACGCAGGATTTGGTGCTTTGGGATTTGTGGGCGGTTTGAAGTGGAGTAGCGATACATTCTTTTATCAAGTCGGGATCAGAACTGGTGGCCCTGCCCTGATCGACTGGACTCGACGCTATGGTTTTGGCGAAAAAACCGGCATCGAATTGGAGAGTGAAGAAGTAGCCGGTTTGGTAGCCGATAATGCTTGGAAGCTGAAGCGGATGAAATACGAGTGGACTGTAGGCGATACAGTGAATATGTCCATCGGTCAGGGCTTTCTCCAAACCACACCCATACAAGTGGCTGTGATGTTTGCTGTTCCCGCCAACGGTGGCTACCGAGTTAAGCCCCACCTGCTCAAAGATGATGAGGATTCAAAAAATTGGCGGGTAGATTTAAACCTGAAACCGGAAACGGTGCGAGTGCTGCGCCAGGGTCTGAGGGCAGTAGTAACTTCCGGTACTGGCCCAGCCCTGAATTCACCAACTATTCCTCCAGCTGCGGGGAAGAGCGGTACATCTGAAGTAGCCCACGGGAAACTAACCCACACTTGGTTTGGTGGCTATGCGCCAATAGACAATCCGGAAATTGTTGTGGTGGTTTTTGGGGAACATTCCGGCGGTGGTGGTGGCAAGTTCGGAGCTCCGAAGGTGCTGAAAGTTATGGAGGCTTACTTTCGTCTGAAGGGAGGCGGTAAAGTTGCTCCCGCTAAGCCTAAGCCAGTCAAAAGAAGGAGATGACGTCGATCGGCTTTTTATCCCATATGAAAGAGCGGGAGTGGGGGAGTGGGGGAGCTCTTGAGCCGAAGAATTAATATTTTCCCTAACCCCTAACCCCTAACCTCCAGCCCCTAACCCCTAGCCCTTTAATTTTTTTGTAATTTTTTGGCTTTATAAAAAGTTTCTAAACTATCGCGATCGCCCACAAAGCGCCAATGCCAAGGCTCATAACTGACGCCTTGAGAATTGTTTTTGGGAAATGACATCTCAAAGCTATAGCGAGCTGCATTAGCTTGCAGCCATTTGAAGGCAGCAGTATTTTCAAAATTTGGATTCAGGTTGGTTGCCGGTACTCTACCATCCCCAATATCGATCGCATAGCCGGTATGATGTTCGCTGTAACCCGGAGGCGCACTCACAGTCGCCCGTTCTGCTGCCACCTGCCCCCGTTGCGCTTTAATGTCAAAAAACAGGTGTTGCTGTTCCGCCACCGAACGAAATCCCGAAATTGGCACCAATATCGCTCCCTGCGCCCTGGCTGCTGCCACCATAGCGTTAAATTGCTGGGCAGCACTTTTGCGTAGCTTAATCCGATTATCCACCGATATAGATTGAAGGTCTTGCACGGGCGCTTCTTTGTAAGCAAAGTGTCCCGCCTGTCCCAAGATGATATCGGGCTGGCTTGCAGAAGTATTGACAGCTTCTGTGGGCGTTTGACTGAGTTTGGCGATCGGTTCTGTTTCATTCTTTTGAGCCATTGTCCCAGAAGAGGATTGAGACAAACTGGCAAACCACAAACCGACAAAAAGGGCAAACGCTCCCCATCCCACCAATAATGCCACCAGCCAGACTCGCTGCCACCGACGCTCTTGTGATGGAAACTGGGTTTCCCGCAAAGCTTCAGGAATATCTTCTGTCGAGGGAACTGCTACTTTCGACGGCTTTCCAGACAAGCTGGCGTTATCCACACCATTCACTCCTGCACTTAAGATTAAAACCGAACATCATAAAAATTGTAACTGTCTTAGATTCGCGATCGGTCTCTCGGTCATCGGTCAGAAAACTTGTGAAACTGTAAAACTTTGCAGTTTTGAGATCTTGAGGCATTTAAACGAACTAATGACCCCTACTTTTGCTTTTAACCTCAAATACCATGCCCAGTCCGGAAATTAAACTTCTCGAACTATATACGCCCCTCGGTGGAGGAGTGTTCCTGGGATGGTTGCTAGGCCGTATCCTCCCCAAAAACTTCCCCACTTATTTGGGTCACTTTCTGTTTTGGATCGGAGCTCCGATCGCCATTGTGGCCTTTCTGCGCCGAACCAACCTATCCGGGCCAATTTGGATCGCACCTCTGGCTGCTTGGGCCGCAATTCTACTGGGAGCGGGACTTGCTTGGGCTGTCATTAGGTTAAATGACAAAAAAGATCCTGCTTGTGTTTCTCCTTCTGCTACCAGTTCTGGGAGTCAGCCGAATCAAGGCAGTTTCCTATTAGCATCAATGGTTGGTAATACCGGTTATCTGGGTTATCCGGTAACGCTTGCCTTAGTTGGACAGGAATACTTCGGCTGGGCCCTGTTCTACGACTTGCTGGGAAGTATGTTGGGAACCTATGGGTTGGGGGTTGCTCTTGCCGCTCGTTTTGGTATGGGGGCAAGCAGTCACAAACAATTACTTGCGGCAATCCTGAAAACTCCGGGTCTGTGGGCTTTGGGATTGGGACTGGTTTTAAGACCCATTTCTCTACCGGATTGGCTCGATTTTGGCTTGCAGAAGTTTGCGTGGACGGTAATATCTTTGTCTTTAGTGTTAATTGGGATGCGGCTGAGTCAGCTATCGTCTTGGCGCGGTTTGCCACAAGCATCAATTTGCTTGGCGATTAAAATGTTGCTGGTTCCCTTAGTTTTGGGTTGGGGTCTGCGTGGCTTGGGCTTGACAGGCCCACCTCATTTGCTGATCGTTTTGCAAATGGCGATGCCTCCAGCTTTTGCCACGCTGATTATTGCGGAAGCTTACAATCTCGATCGCGATTTAGCTGTAACTGCGATCGCACTCGGTACGGGCGGACTTTTCCTCACTTTACCGCTTTGGCTATGGCTGTTTGGAGTTTAAAGGCGCTGTGTAAGATGCTGCCAGTTGAGCGATGCTCATTTGTTCGTAGGGTTCAAACGGTTGATGAATCCAGGGATTATCGGGTAAATAGTCTACGTAGTAATCTGGAACGATGACGGAACAAGCTTTGTACCAGAGTACGGCGGTGCGAATTTCCTCTATGCGATCGCCATAATGTTGTTTAAGCCAAACAACGCTCTGCTCAAGAGTACTCCCAGAATCTACCAAGTCATCGACTAAGAGAATACGGCTGCTCAGCTCGCCTGTTGTCATCGTTATGTGAGAGGAAAAAGTTAGATCGCCGCGCACTCGGTTCTCGAAACCACCATAAGATGACGCAGCCAGAATAGCTAGGGGGTATCGGTAAATCCGAGACAAAATATCGCCAATTCGCAATCCACCCCTGGCAAGGCAGACAATCTGGTTAAAGTTCCAGTTGGACTGATAGATTTTGACAGCCAACAGTTCAATCTTAGAGTTGTAGTCTGGCCAAGAAACGTAAAGGTCGGGCATATAGCTAGGGCGTCGGGCTAGGGGTTAAAGCGTCGGGGAAGAAAAGTTTCGCATCAAGGGTTTGAGGGATTAACAACGTCCTAACGAGAGCAATTGCTGTAAATACAGACGTCATTTGAGATATAGAAAACTATAAAGCATCTTTTAACTTAGGTTTGCTAAGTTAACCACTACTTTCTTTTTTGAGATTCCCGATCTGATTATGTCGAGATCGGAAGCCTAACAAGCAAAGGTCGCCTTAACCGATGCCTTCCCTTTACCTGGACTGTGAAGCCAAAACAAAACTAAGGCGTTTGGCAGCAATTGAACATAAAATTGCACAAGTGGCACTTATCAATGAAAGCGATTTATTAAATTTATGAATAATTCTCCCCCTTCTGATGGCTTGTCGGAGACGCCTGGGAACGAAAAACTCAGCTTCAGCACTAAACTGGCCTACGGTGCCGGTGATATGGGTGCGGCTATTACGGCTAATATAGGGGTGTTTTATACTGCTTATT
>NZ_JACJUP010000181.1:0-8334 GCF_014748295.1 Planktothrix sp. FACHB-1355
CACAATATTCAATCCCAAACCGCTGCCTTCGCCGGGTGGTTTTGTAGTAAAAAATGGGTCAAATATTCGTGGCATAATCTCCGGTGGTATACCCGTACCGCTATCGGTTATGCTTATATTTAAACAACTATCTTGTTGAGTCACATTAATGGTTAATATTCCATTATTGTGCATTGCTTGTAAAGCATTGTGAATCAAATTTGTCCAGACTTGATTGAGTTCGTCGGGATAGCACAAAACAGTCGGCAAAGAGGCATCGTAGTTTCTCACTACTTCCACACCATGCTTGAGTTGGTTGTGATAAAGGGTTAACACAGTTTCAATCCCATCTGTGATATTTGTCCGTAACTTTTGTCCGGAATGGTCATAACGAGCGTAGCTTTTTAAGGCAAACACTATTTTGGCGGCACGGTTTGTTGCTGTGGTAATGGTTTGGGTGCTTTTTTGGACGCTGGCAAGTTGATAGGCGGTGTTTAATACTTTTTCGCTTTCCGGGTCTTTCAGCAACGGCAAAAATGGTTCGAGATTTTCGTAAATGCCCAGGTCTACTAAAGTATCGGCAACGGTATCGGCATTGACAACGTTATAAGAATTTAGTTTACTCACTAAAGCGCGTTTGAAGGAGCGTCTTTCTTTGCTAGACAAGGCAGTTGTTTGTTGGGTTAAATTTTGCAGCAAGGCGAAGAAGTCTCGCTGACGTTCTGGAGAAAGTTGTTGAAAAAATTCTGGTAACTTTTGGAGTGATGAATTCATGAATTCGGCAATATTTTCAACGGACGATCGAATTGCCCCCAGCGGCGTATTAACTTCATGGGCAACGCCAGCAACCAGTTGTCCTAAAGCTGCCATTTTTTCGGATTGGATGAGTTCTTCTTGGGTAGCTTTGAGGTTTTCCAGCGCTTGCGAAAGTTCCTGAGTGCGTTCGGCAACTTGAATTTCTAAAGTACGATTGTATTCTGCTAACAACTTTTCCGCTTGCTTGACTTCTCCGTAAAGTTTGGCATTGGCAATCGCGATCGCCGCTTGTCCGGATAACAGTTGCAAAACTTCCAAACTGTTAGGAGTAAAAGCTGCTGTGGTCAGATTATTTTCCAGATACACAATGCCCCAAAGCTTACCTTGATTCATTAACGGCGCACACAAGATAGATTTAGGTTTATTTTTTTTGATGTATGGGTCATCTGGATTTTGGATTTTAGATTTTGGATTTTGCATTTCGCTAACCGCATCGTTGAGGACGATCGTTTCCTTTGTGCGGGCAACATAGTTGACGATCGATACGGGTAGGCGGTTTTCAATAGGTACTGACTGCAGCACCGCGACGTTATCAGAATCCACCACACCGCTGGCTTCTATTAACAGTTGACCCTCTTCTTTCCCTTGTTCTGTGTGGGAATGCAAAACTAGGTAGCCAATTTGTGCCCCAGCATTTTCGATAATAATTTTCATCAACTTGGAAAGTAACTTTTCCAGCAAAATTTCACCGGAAATCGCTTGCGATGCTTTTATTAATGTGCCGAAATCTAGAGTTCCAATTGCTGCGCTTGTAGTTGTCACGCTTATAGTTGTCGTGGGAATGGTAGTCAGGGTATTTGTCGATAATTTAGTAATTAAATGCGGATATTTTGACTCCAAATACTTCACCTTCGCTTGCGCTCCCCAACGCAAATAGCAGTAGTAGGCATCAGTCATATAAACTTGGGCAATTTTTTGTTTGCCTTTGCTTAACCAGAATTTAGCGGCTAATTCATGGGCTAAAGCTTCATTCTGAATATATTTATTTTCGCTGGCTGATTCAATTGCGCGATCGTAGTAGTCGATCGCCTCTAAATCTTGACCGGAAAGGCGAGCGATTTCTGCCTTTATCAACAGATACTTATGCAAATAATTTACCGGACAGTTATCTGCCCATATCTTCATTTTTGCTTCATTATCTGCCAGAATTTTCCTGTATTCTTGCTGCGCTTTTTCAGACGCTACAGAATAATGTGCGGTGAGGCACAATGAAGCATAAAAATAATGTTCGATTATATTATAAAAACCAGCACAGCTTCCCACTGTTTTTTCATTTTCTATCGCGAGTTGAGCGGCTTTGGCAAATTCACCTTGAATCAATAAAAGTTGTAACTTACGAGTGCCGTGCCAATGAATGCCAATATTAAAACCGCTCTCTTGCCATTCCTTTAAAATTACTGCTTCATCAAACAATTCATCTGGCGCGACAACTTCATTATCATCCAGCAAAGTGCGGATGGTGTTTTGCAAACTAAGATAGGAATAAAATATATTCCTATCGTTGATTTTTTGCACGCTAAACAAATATTTTTTGCTATCTTCATAAACTTCTGTTAATTCATCGCCGACTATGAACCTTGCCCATATTCTGTAATATATAGCCCAGACTCCGTAAATTAAATCCCCACATTCCAAACAGGCGATCGTCGATAAAGCGTAAAGCTCCACATTGTTTCTCAGGTGAACTTGATATGGACCGATCGTATGGGCAAAAATGTTGATAACCTTCCCAAGCAAAGTCCGTATGTTGAGCTTATTAATGAGCCGAAAACCTAGTTGTCCAAACTGATAAGCTAGTGGATATTGATACCGCGCAGCTAATATGAATCCATAGAGTATATATCCAAATGCAGAAGCCCCTACAACGCCATATGTCAGGGTAAAATTAACTATTTTAAAACTGCACCAATCCGACCAGTTTCGGTCTCCCATTAAATAAGCTGCTGCCCATAAATCCACTATCAAATTCATGCAAAGCCTCTTTTCATTGTCTTGACATTCTGGATCGTCAAGCAAGCTTTCCATGTTACGTTTCTGAAGCTTAGCGGCAACTTCTTCTGATTCTGCTGAAATAACAGTTAACAATTCTGTTTGAGAATTAGGTACGTCAATCCCCAAACTACGCAATCCATCTAAGCCCAAAGAAACGGCTTGACTAAATTTTCCTTGAGTCATACACAAATTCATGTATATTCTGTAAATTTCTAACTTGCTAAAATTAGATTTTGCTTGCTCTAAGGCAATAGTAAACAATTTTTCCGATCGCTCAAAGTTACCGCTTAAATACTCAACTTCTGCTCGTTCCTTATGCAGGGATAAACTTAATTCATACCGATCTGCCCAGCGATTTTTATCCAAAATATCCATACCTACAGTCAGATATTTTAGCGCTGCTTCATAAGCTGTCGCCGCTTTAGCTTTCTCACCAGCAATCAGATTTAATCGAGCAATTTTATCTCTTTCTGTTTGTGGGCTCACAAGTGCAATTCCCAGGTCGAGATGATCGACGATATTGAAGATTTTCTCCCCTAAATCTTGCGGTTGAGTATTTTGCAAAAGTAGGCGACCTATTTGTAAGTGAACGGCTTGTTTTTGTTCTTCATCAATCAAGGCATAAGCTGCTTGTTGGACGCGATCGTGCAAAAATTGATAATTTTGAATTAACAATTGATAATCCCACTCAGATGCAGCCAGAATTAAGGTGGACTGAACTGCCGGAGTTAAATTTTGGAAAACTTCAGCAGGTGATTTTTCGCAGATGATAGAGAGAGTATTTAGATCGAAAGATGCGCCTACACAAGCAGCTAAGCGCAACACCTGCTGCGTTGCATCTGGCAATTTCTTCAACTTCCCTATCATTAACTCCACGACATTATCAGTTATACCTACTGCCTCAATTTGATTGATATTCCATTGCCAACTTCGATAACGAAAATTAAAATTGAGCAGATTTTCAGCGTGCAACGTTTTGAGAAATTCATTGACAAAGAAAGGATTGCCCTCTGTTTTATGCACCACCAATTTTGCTAATGGTTTGACCGACTCAGTATCGCTGTGTAAAGTATCGGCAATCAATTCACCGATCTGCTGCATATTTAAAGGATTTAAACTTATAAAATTGACTGTTGCTCCTTTTTTCTGCAATTCATCAATAGTTATCATCAGAGGATGGGAAGGATTTACTTCATTATCGCGATACGCTCCGATCGAGAACAAATATTGCAATTCTACTTCCGTCATCATCAGTTCTATTAACTTCAAAGAAGCTGCATCTGCCCATTGCAAATCGTCTAAAAAAATGACTAACGGATGCTCCTTTAAACAAAAAGTTCGGATGAAGTTTTGGAACACAAGGTTAAAGCGATTTTGCGACTCTTGTGGCCCTAATTCTGGTACAGGTGGTTGTTTGCCAACAATCAATTCTACTTCGGGAATTACATCAATAATCACCTGACCGTTGGAGCCAAGTGCTGCTTCTAGTTTTTGTCGCCAAAGTTTTAGCTGTTCATCGCTTTCGGTTAAAATTCGCCGCACTAATCCTTCCAAAGCACTCACAACCGCAGAGTAGGGAACGTTGCGTTGAAACTGATCGAATTTGCCAGAAATAAAATAGCCGCGCTTTTCTGTAATAGGTTTGTGAATTTCTTGCACTAAAACTGACTTCCCGATGCCGGAATAACCTGCCACCAGCATCATTTCAATTTTGTTACTTGTCCGTTGTCCGTTGTCCGTTGTTAGTTGTTCCGTACCGCTGACTCGCTCAAATGCTGCCAGTAAAGTTTCCACTTCTCTCTCGCGTCCGTAGAGTTTTTGGGGAATTTGAAACTTGTCAGAAATATCTTGCGAAGCGAGGGGGAAAGAAAATATAAATCCATTTGTCTGTAGCTGAGACAAACATTCTTCTAAGTCTGCTTTAATTCCCCAGGCAGTCTGATAGCGATCTTCTGCATTCTTCGCCATCAATTTCATTACAATATCTGAAATAACCTGTGGAATTTCTTCATTTTTGAATTGGGAATTTTGACTTTTCACTTCATTTGGCTGTTTGGCAATGTGGCAATGCAGCAACTCTAAAGCATCGGTGGTCTCAAACGGCAGTTTTCCTGTGAGGAGTTCGTAAAAAGTGACACCGAGAGAGTAAAAGTCCGTGCGGTAATCCAGGAAGCGGTTCATTCTCCCTGTTTGTTCCGGAGATATATATGCCAAAGTACCTTCTAAAACATTGGGATTTTTCAGGGTAGGATTTTCGCGGGTAAAAATGCTGGAAATACCAAAGTCGATGATTTTTAGTTGCTGGGTTTCTGGGTTAAAAACTATATTAGATGGATTGATATCTTTGTGAATAATATTGGCTGCGTGAATATGACCTAAACTATCGGTAATAGCAACAGCAATTCGGATAACTTCAGCTAATTTAAATTTTCGCTGCTTCATCAACTTTTTTAGCGATTCCCCGCCAAAATCCTCAAAAATGATGAACATCGTTCTTTGATAGCTTTCTAATCCATAAGCTTTGGTGACACCATCAATATTAAATTTGCAGCTGATTTCATATTCTTGCTTGTATCTGCGAAGCTCATCTGGGGTGGGATAGTCTTGCTTCAGCACCTTGACGATCACAGGTTGGTTATCCTCCGCTCGGATGCCTCGGTAAACTTCGGAGTTGACGCTTTCATAGATGGGAGCTTTGATGGCAATGCCAGGAAGGTCTATCATAGTTTGGTTGTGTGACTTTAGGGATTAAGCTGCATACAATCTGGCACCCAGAGTAGATGAGAAGGATCGTAGCCTCTTTGTCGATATCTAGCGGTGATATTTTACAACCCGGATTGACGATCGACTGCTATTTGACGCACTATTTTTTTGGGTCAACCGCGTCTAACACCGCTTTTCTGCAAGGTAGGCAATACACCCTACTAAAAAAAGTATAGACTAATCGCGTCGCAGGCACAGTTAGCCTATACTCGTGTGAGAATAAACCTGAAGTTATTTGGCTCATGGGATGGCTTAAAAATATTGCCAACCGACAAGCGGGTTGACGGCTCTTTCTTATCAGACTATATATCAAGGATTACCATAGCCGTCCAACCGCGATCGCTTTTTCGCAATTCAAATTGATGTAATGTTACGGCTTTGACATCTACCCGCTGTTCGTGTCGGTTTGGATCGAGCTTTTCTCCCGTGGTAATCGCACTCAAATGATATAAGTTGTCTTTCTCCTCGATCTCAATTTGCTGCGCTCTCAGCAAAAGTAACTCGCTGTCTTTATAATAAATTAGTTCTTGTAAAAAATTGAAAAGCAACAAATCTAAGTCATCATTTTCTAAACTAAAACTTCGCGTTTCTCTTGGCTCTATTGCTGCCAAATTATCGATCATGGTGTTGATAGTTGCATCGCCTGCGGCTTGGAAAAGTTCTGGTAAATCTTTTCCATGAGCGCGAAAAGCAATATCCGCAGTGGCAACATCTTCCAAAAACTCATAATCCATAAGCTATTGCTCGCACAATTTTAATTGACTGATAATTTGCTCTTGGCGATCGCACACTTTTTTGCCGATGAAAACCAGTTCGGTTCCCTCTTGTTCAAACGGCTCCAAATCCCAACGTCCAGCTACAAAATTAAACAGATAATTTCCATCCGAAAATTTTACAAAACCTTTGGATCGATAAACATCTGTTTGTAGGAAGTTGGCAAATTCCTCAAAACGTTCGCTATTTAAAATGGCAGCAGTTTTGTAGCCGAAAGATTCAAATTCCGGTTGATGAACGTGGTGGGGTGGCGGTTGCACTCGTTCTCTACCAATACCAAACAGCAAATCTACATCTACCTGACACCTTTTTGTTCGCAAAATTGAGGCAATTTCGTTGAAGGAGTTGAGCTTTTTCTCTATCCCTTCTAACTCAGTTTCCGATACCAAATCAACTTTATTTAAAAGGATGGTATCTGCCGCTTCAATTTGCATCCTGCCGGTATGACCGACTTGCGGATATTTTACCATTGCGTCGGCATCGATGACGGTAACAACTCCATCCAAACGCACTCTGGTGAGACTTTCTTGAATATCAAAAACCAGCGCATCCGGTTCGGCAACTCCGGTTGTTTCCACTACAATGTTATCGGGATCTACTGTATCGACGATCTCGTTGACAGCAGCTTCAAATTCTCCCAGCAGGGAACAGCAGACACATCCGCCGCCAAGGTCTGCCATTTCCACATTTTTACCTTGAATGATTTTGGTGTCGATCGCAATTTCGCCAAATTCATTCATGAGAATCGCGATTTTTTTGGGAAAACTATCGAGGATGTGGCGAAGCAGAGTTGTTTTTCCGCTTCCGAGTGGCCCAGTAATTACTGTTAGTGGTGTTCGTACTTGCATAAAGTATCCTTTTTATGCTAACTATTGCGGGCGATCGCATATCTTTGTTAATGTTTGACATCGTGTCCGGTTGTATCGGTAGTACATGAGCGATACGGGAAATTGTCTCTTCGTAATCGAGTGTTAAATTTTTACCACAGATGAAAACAGATGAACACAGATGAACACAGATAAGAGAGCGATTTTTTTAGGCAACTGATGCAATCGGACATGATATGACAATAACAAAAGGAGATTCGATATCTATTTGCCAATTCTCATCAATAAATTCCATATTTTTATCATAAATCAAAATCACTTCGCCAATTTTTTTTTCTACCTCCCCGTGACTGGGTTTATCTTCTGAAGCAAGTTTATCAGCTTTGAGGACAAATTTCAGTTGTATCCATTCTTCTCTGTCTGTAACACCAATAGAACTGCTGATTACCTCAGCAGACAAGGAACGAGGCAACGTAATTTCTTCATAAAATTCATCTTTTTCATCCCAGTAACCCGACACTTTATAATTGCATAATTCGAGATGTTCTGTAACGAGCGCATTGGCATCAGTACTATCCACAAAATTTACCATTCTCCCTCAAATACAAATTCTTGTAAGTCAGGATGCTCGATCGTGAAGTCTCTAATTGCTTCAATCATTCCTATGTACCACTCATCGTTGCTTTCCGCTTTCAAAATTGCCAGTTTCTCTTCTAACTTAGGGATGTCACTGCGCGTTAATATTAGTACGTCGCAATCAGCTTCCCTCCAATCGTCAGTATATTCATAAATTCTGTTGGTAATCTTTCCTAAATTATCCTCTTGGGAATCTACATCTTTTACTAGCTTGTATTCACCAATTCCAAGTTCGTCATAAATTCTGTGCATTTCTGAGTTTTGCACGCCAAAACCGTACTTCCAAACGATCTTACCCTCGCCTCCCACGAAGCAATTTATGTATCTGCCCATGTTTCAATTCTCCAATTATTCTAAAATCTGAACATGAGCTATCCCTTAATATTGCCAATGGGAGTCAAGCGCACAACTTTTTTGCTAATTCCAGCTAATTCAGCCGCCTCAATCACATCATCGATATCTTTGTAAGCGCCTCCCGCTTCTTCCGCCAGTCCCGGCATTGAGGTACTGCGAACATAAATTCCCCGGCTTTCCATATCCTTCAAAA
>NZ_JACJUP010000182.1:0-8323 GCF_014748295.1 Planktothrix sp. FACHB-1355
AAACTTGGGCAATGCCTCTGCGAATAGCCAAACAAAGTTACGCCGAACAGTTGCCACGGGAATATCCTTAAATCCGGGAACTGCGATCGAAATCCAAGGAACGGCAAACCAGGGCGAGTATGCACGAATAGATTACGTAGAATTTATTCCCTACTCGAACGCAAGCTTCTCTGCCGCTAATATTACACAAGCCAGCGGCACCACGAACACTATTTCTGTTACCTATACAGATGAGGACGGTATAGACTTATCTAGTATCGACAACAACGACATTCGGGTAACTGGGCCAAATAACTTCAACCAACTCGCGACCCTTACAGGAGTTAATCAAAGCAACGGTGCAGTCACCGGCTTTTACCGCATCAACGCTCCGGGAGGTACTTGGGATACAGCCGACAATGGCACTTATACTGTAGTTCTACAAAACAACCAGGTTAAAGATAACAGCAACAACTTCTTCCCTGGCGGAAATTTGGGAAATTTCCAAGTAAATCTGGCTCAGTCTGGCGGAAACATCCGTATGGAAGCTGAGAATATGCAGCGGACAAGCTACCTGATTGAATCAAATACTGCTGCTTCCAACAGTCAGTTAATCAGTTTAGCTTCATCGGGTAGCTCAAGCGGTAAAGTAACGAGCAACTTTAGCGGTGCGAGCGGTATATATGACGTAGTAGTTCGCTACTTTGACGAAAACGATGGACAAGCAAGTGTAAGCGCAAAAATTGGCGGTACTCAAATAGTACAGTGGAGTTTCAACCAAAACTTGGGTAATTCTGGCGCTGTCAGTCAAACGGCAGTGACAAAAACGATCGCTTCTGGACTATTTATCAACCAAGGTGCAGCGATCGAACTTCAAGGCATCGCCAACAGTGGTGAGTTTGCCAGGATAGATTATATCGAATTCCTGGCCGCCGGTACAGCACCTGCGGCCAGTGATGTCAGGGCCCCGACAGCAACGTTATCTGCCACAAACATCACAAATACCAGCAATAGTGCCTACACTTTCACAGTTACTTACACTGATGACCAAGCTGTCGATATTTCCAGTTTGGATAGCAGCGACTTGCGCGTCACTGGCCCAAACGGTTTTAATCAGTTGGCAACTTTTGTCAGCCTTGACAGCAACACCAATGGCGCTATCCGCACTGCTACTTACAGTCTTAATCCTCTCGGTGGCAGTTGGGATGCCTTAGATAACGGCAATTACACTGTAGCTTTGCAAGCAAACCAAGTTAAAGATACTAGCGGCAACTTTATTAGTGGCGGAAATCTAGGTACATTTCAAGTGAGCGTACCTCAGTCTAACGGAACTGTCCGTATAGAAGCTGAGAGTATGCAGCTGACTAACTACCTGGTAGAGTCAAATACCGCTGCTTCCAGCAGCAAGGCAATCGGTCTTCCGAAAAGCGGGGCTACTTCTGGCATCGCCAGCACAACCTTTACGGGTGTCAGTGGCAGTTATGATGTATTTCTCCGGTATTTTGACGAAAATGACGGACAAGCACAGTTGACAACTTCGATCGCAGGTACTCAAATAGACCAACGTACCCTCAACCAAAATTTGGGTAGTGCTAGTCCCGATAACCAATCTGCCGTCACTCAAAAGATTGCTACGGCTTTATCCATTAACCAAGGCGCAACAATTCAAATCCAAGGACTAGCAAACCAAGCTGAGTATGCGCGGGTCGATTACATCGAATTTATTCCTGTACAGCAAGCACCGCTCACCGTAATTAATGGTACTGATTCTGCGGATATCCTGACAGGAAACTCTGAAAATAATACCATTAATGGTTTTGCAGGTAATGATACCCTAACTGGTGGTGCTGGCAATGACAGTTTGAATGGGGGTAGCGGTGCAGATTTGTTCGTATTAGCACAAGAACAAGGAACTGATACCATTAGTGACTTTACAGATAGTCAAGATGTTCTGGGATTATCGGGTGGATTGACGTTCCAGCAACTTTCTATTATCCAAGGTACTGATGTTAACTGGAACAATACTTTAGTTAAAATTACAAGTACTGATGAGCTTCTAGCAACTCTCAATGGGATTCAAGCTACCAGCATCACGGTAAATGATTTCACTGTTGTTTAGGAGTTGAGCCATTAACTTAACCATCAGGTAATAAGCAGATTTTTGCTTCATTTACCTCATTTTTTTTACACCCTACAAAAAAGCCCCCACAGTGGGGGCTTTTTTAATTTTACACACTTCAAATTTGCGCGATATTAATCGCCAATTTCAGGTGCAATCGCCACAGTTTTCAAATTTGTTGGCAGTGTATCAGTTGCTTGTTGTTTTTCAGTCAAACTAGGTACAGAATCTCGAAGTCTTGTCGTCAAAGCCACTGTAGTAGCATCATACATTTGAGTCAGCATTTTGGGATAGAAACCAATGCCAATAATCGGCACCAAAAGAGCAGTAATAATGAACACTTCTCGCGGTTCCGCATCGACCAAAGCCTCGTGTTCCACTAACTCTTTGTTTTCCGGGCCGTAGAAAATTTCCCGCAGCATAGACAGCAGATAAATTGGCGTCAAAATTACACCAACTGCGGCCAAGAATACGATCACCACCTTGAAAGTGGAATTATAAGCATCGCTGGTCGCAAAGCCAATAAATACCATCAACTCTGCCACAAAACCGCTCATTCCCGGTAGCGCCAAAGATGCCAGAGAACAAGCAGTCCACATAGAGAAAATCTTCCGCATTTTCTGACCGACGCCGCCCATTTCATCTAACATCAGGGTGTGCGTGCGATCGTATGTCGCCCCCACCAAGAAGAACAAACTAGCGCCGATCAAACCGTGGGAAACCATTTGCAAAACGGCACCACTTAAGCCCAAATTAGTAAAAGAAGCCATACCGATCGTCACAAATCCCATATGAGATATTGACGAATAGGCAATCTTGCGCTTCAAATTCCTCTGGGCAAAAGAAGTTAGCGCCGCGTAGATAATATTGACAACCCCTAAAACCACCAAAGCCGGGGCAAACACCACATGGGCGTCGGGAAGAATGCCCACATTCATCCGCAGCAGGGCGTATCCACCCATTTTCAGGAGAATACCAGCCAGCAACATATGCACTGGCGCGGTTGCTTCACCGTGGGCATCCGGTAGCCAGGTATGGAAAGGAATAATGGGAAGTTTGACAGCGTAGGCAATAAAGAACGCGGCATACATCCACAATTGGAAATTGAGGGCGAAGTCCTTAGCGGCGAGAGCTCTCATATCGAAAGTTACTTTATCGCCGTAAAAGGCCATCGCCAGCGCTGCCACTAAAATAAACAGCGAACCACCAGCGGTGTAAAGGATAAATTTAGTAGCCGCATAGAGACGTTTCTTGCCGCCCCAAATCGCCAGTAGCAGATAAACAGGAATCAATTCCAGTTCCCACACCAGGAAAAACAGCAGCATATCCTGAACGGCAAACACGGCGATTTGACCGCCGTACATCGCCAGTATCAAGAAGTAAAACAGCTTTGGTTTCAAAGTAACCGGCCACGCTGCCAAAGTTGCCAGCGTGGTCATGAAGCCTGTGAGAATGATCAGGGGCATGGATAGACCATCCGCACCTACCGACCAATTCAAGTCGAGTTGAGGCACCCAGGCATAGCTTTCTGCCAGTTGCAGACCGGGCTCGGATAAATCGTACCCGGTGTAGAAAGCGTAAACAATCAGTGCAAAATCAATCAGCCCTACAATCAGCGCATACCAACGCACCGTCTTGCCGTCTTTGTCAGGCAAGATGGGGATGAGAAGGGACGCCGCAATGGGGAATAAGATTATGGTTGTCAGCCAAGGAAAATTAGCTGTATTCATTGCCACTCAAGTTTGGAAATACCGAGTCTGGAAGAATGATGAGTTTGGAGTTGAGTAGGTACACCGCAGTGTCCTGCCCGTACCATTTTGAGTTGTAAACAGGCAGATAAGTATATTTCTTTGGATTTAATTCCAAAGTGTGTCCTCAAAACTACTCCTCCACTCAAAACTAAAATAGGGCGGTCGATCGAAATGTTACTGCTGTAAAGCTGACATTGCGATCGCACCCGCCCCTAAAAAACCAACCCTACGATCAAGTCACACCAAAGAAAATTACTCCTAAGAGAACTGCGGCAAAGACTATGAGAGCGTAGAATTGAGCGCGGCCCGTTTCAAAATATTTCAGACCTTCACCGCTTAAGAGTGTCACCAAGCCGGTCAAGTTGACCGCACCATCGACGACTTTGAGATCGACTTCCATAACTGCCCTAGCTAAGCGGCGGCTACCTTTAATGAAGAGCAAATCGTAAACTTCGTCAAAGTACCACTTGTTCTTGGACAGTTTGTAGAGAGAGGGGATTTTGGCAGCGATCTCACTCGGATCGATCTTAGCCAGCAAGTACATCAAAGTAGCTACCGTTATCCCAATTAAGGATATCCCCACAGAAGTACCCGCCATCACCAGAAATTCCGACAAACTTTCGTGTCCGGCTTCTGCGTGTAACTCTGTAGCTAATTCAGTCGCCGGATGGATGAATTCCTCAAAGTAATTGCCAAAAGGCGTTCCCACCAAACCAATCAGTATAGAAGGAACTGCCAAAACCATCAGCGGCAGAGTCATCGTGATGGGTGACTCGTGCGGTTTATCGCTGTGGTGATGACCTTCGTGTGATTCGCCGTCATCGTGACCGTGAGCTGCTGCGACAGTCAGTTCTTGGGGATTCATGGCACCTGGGCCAAAAGCCAAGCCCTGACTTTGTAAAACTTCTGCTTTAATCTTGTTGCGGACATTCTCATCTTTACCTCGGAATTTACCTTCAAAGGTGGTGAAATACATCCGAAACATATAAAAAGCAGTTATCCCAGCAGTCAACCAGCCGATCGCCCACAGAACTGGATTAGCTTGGAAAGTAGAACCCAGAATTTCGTCTTTTGACCAAAAACCTGCAAAAGGCGGGATACCGGAAATCGCCAAAGTGCCGATCAAAAAGGTAATCGCAGTAATGGGCATATATTTCCGCAGACCGCCCATCATCCGCATATCTTGAGCGTAAGCCGGATCGTGACCGACGACTGCTTCCATACCGTGAATCACCGACCCAGATCCCAAAAACAGCATCGCTTTGAAGTAAGCGTGAGTTGTCAGGTGAAACAATCCAGCACCGTAAGCACCTACTCCCATCGCCATCACCATATAACCCAACTGGGACATAGTGGAATAGGCGAGACCTTTTTTGATGTCATTTTGGGTAATCGCAGTAGTTGCGCCCACAAAGGCTGTCACTGCACCTGTCCAAGCGATGACATTCATCGCCGACGGTATGCCTTCAAACACCGGGTACATCCGCGCAATCAGGAATACACCAGCGGCGACCATCGTGGCGGCGTGGATGAGGGCGGAGATCGGCGTTGGGCCTTCCATCGCATCCGGTAGCCAAACGTGTAGGGGTACTTGCGCGGATTTGGCGACTGGGCCCATAAATACCAAAATTGCAAATAGCGCCGCCAAACCTGCACTGAGATAACCAGATTCTACAAAAGCTTGTAGATTAGCTCCAATGACATCAAACTCAAAGCTACCGGTCGCCCAGTATAAGCCCAGGATACCCAGAAGCAAACCAAAGTCGCCGACGCGGTTGGTGACAAATGCTTTCTGGCAGGCGTCGGCTGCGGCTTTGCGATCGTACCAAAATCCGATCAGCAAATAGGAACACATCCCGACGAGTTCCCAGAAAATATAAATCTGCACCAAGTTGGAGCTCACCACCAAACCCAACATGGATGAGCTAAACAAGCTCAGATAGGCGTAGAAGCGCACGTAACCTGAGTCGTGAGCCATGTAGCCATCTGTATAGACCATGACCAGGAAGGCTACGGTGGTCACGACGACCAACATTAGGGCTGTCAGATGGTCGATCGTATAGCCCATTGTGAGGTGGAAATTACCAGCTGCTGCCCATTCCAGGGTACGGGTGTAGGGTTCGTGGCCTTGAAATTGACTCCAGAACAAGGCAAAGGACAAAACCATTGCCGCGCCTAGCATAGATACCACAAACACGGCATTTAACTGCCGCAGCTGGTTAGTAAATTTGTTAAATGAAATCAGGCCGATGCCGACTAACATAGCCGCTAACAACGGCAGGACGGGTATTACCCAAGCATACTGATAGATCGGTTCCATCACAGATGTCTACTTTAAAGTTGTTCTCTCTAGTTGGCAAAACCGTTAATAATTGTGGCACACGCAGGATTGGTTCATCTCTGCCACGAGTTAGGCCAAATCTTAAAAAAACCTAGTTTTTTGGGATGTCCGAGTCGCAGTCATGAAATTTTTGCTTCAAAAAAGCCCGCTTTTCGCATTAGTTATGCAATCGGTTACCATGACCGAAAAATATCCCACCCTAATATACCAGGGTGGGATATTTTAAATATTTGACTTGCTATCGGGGCAAATTAGGCAGAGAAATGTTGATATTCGATCGGCTGCAACCGTTGCTGCTTGCTATGCTCTGCACAACCGAGGGAAATCAACTCCAGTACCGCAGAAAGATCGTCCCGATTCCGGAAGCAATCGAAACGATAGGCGATTTCACCATCTACAAATAAAATCAGCGTTGGCAGTGTTGTCAGTCTATAACTGTGAGAAATTTTAAAATTTTCATCAGCGTTAACGTACACTACCTTGACTTTTTCGCCCAATTTTGCTTGAAATCGACTTAATTGGGGGGTAATCAGCTTACACAAACCACACCAGGGAGCTGCAAAATGAACCAGCACCGGAGTGGGAGATTTTAAAACTTCTTGTGAAAACGTCCGCTCGTTAACCGACAACAGCATGATCCCTCAAGCTATGGTTTATATGGGTTTGATATGCAGTTGGGATCATGTTACATCGATTCGGGATCGTCTGACGATAGAGATCGCAAATGGTGACAAAAAATAATTATCGAGAGTGGAAACAGGAGACAGGAAAGGAAGAAAACTTTCTTGCTTTCCCCTTTGATTACTTTATTCCCATCACCAGTTGACACGGGCAGTAGCTTGAATTAGAAGAGGGTGACAATACCACAGTAACAAAACAAAAACACCTACCCCAAGATAGGCTGGACGAATAAATTCTTGCCATTGTAAAGTTTGACGACCTTGGACGATCGCAAGAAAGGGTATTGCAGAGGTACGGGCTTTTACGGCGGCAAATGCTTCGCCGTAGCGAGACAGGAGGCGGCGATCGCCATGCCAGACACCGAATAAATGATGCAAAATCAAACCTATTGATGTAAATAGGGTGAAAGTGGTGCCGATCCAGAGCGTGTGTGCAACGCACCAGATGATTTGTCCTACCATTTGGGGATGCCTGGTGACGCGAATGATACCGCTTTCGTAAAGATGAACTTGGGGTTTCTCGATCGCGGCAATTTCCAACAGGTTAAACGTGGCTGGATAAAGAAACACAAACGAAACTGCCGACAGCAACCATACTAGAGGCTGAACTCCGGGAACGCCCTGTACCTGCCACAATTGCAGTCCATCGTAGCGATGGTTAAAAAAGTAAACGATCGTCGCGACGGCCAGAGGTAGGCTGACGCTGGCAAACAGGATGCGATAAGCTCTGGGCCCAATCATTTTTTCGCCCCACTGCCGCAAAGCAGCCAAACCGCTATGGGCGATCGCAAAACCCAAAAGCAACCCCAGTATTATGAAATGGCTCGAAGTCAGCCAAGCAAATGACATCATATTACTTAAGCAATTCAACTCAAACGGATTCCCGCACAGCTCATGTCAGAGATATTCTCAGTGGAACCGATCCCTTGTTATGTTAATTTCGATTTCAGCAGAGGCATCACAACGGTAAATCGCTATCAGCACCAATTACAACCGGAATATTCATAGTTTTTCGGCCCAAGGCTCCTTACACCTTTCTGGTAAGCCAGTATGTCTGACCTTCCTTTCACACTAGATCAGTTGCGTATTCTCAAAGCGATCGCCGCTGAGGGAAGCTTCAAACGCGCTGCCGACAGTCTTTATGTCTCGCAACCCGCCGTGAGCTTGCAGGTACAAAACTTAGAGCGGCAGTTGGATGTGCCGTTGTTCGACCGAGGGGGCCGACGGGCACAACTCACCGAAGCAGGTCATCGCCTGCTCAGCTATGGCGAAAGAATAATATCACTTTGTGAAGAAACTTGTCGCGCCATAGAAGATCTCCAAAATCTCCAGGGTGGCACTTTGATTGTCGGGGCATCTCAGACAACGGGGACATACTTGCTGCCCCGTATGATCGGCTTGTTCCGACAAAAGTATCCGGATGTGTCAGTACAATTGCACGTTCACTCCACCC
>NZ_JACJUP010000183.1:0-8226 GCF_014748295.1 Planktothrix sp. FACHB-1355
TTAACCCCAATCCAAAATCCAAAATCTCAAATCTAAAATTGTCAGGGTCTGCGCCAGCGACGACCGTCGCGGTTAATCAAAAGTTCGGCTTCCTTTGGTTCCCAAATTCCCGCTTCGTACTGGGGAATTTTGGCCGGATCGGTTGGGGATTCCCAGACTGTCAGGGCTGGGGTTACTACCCGCCAAGCTTCTTCGACTTCATCGGCGCGGGTAAACAAAGTTTGGTCGCCCAACATACAGTCGAGTAGAAGGCGATCGTATGCTTCGCTGCTTGCCTGTCCGAAAGCAGCACCATAGCGAAAGTCCATCTCTACAGTACGAGAGCGGACTTCCATCCCCGGCATCTTCACCTCAAATCGCAGGGCAATACCTTCATTTGGCTGAATTCGCATAGTCAACACGTTGGCGTTAACCTGTTGAGCTGCTGATTGAAATAACAAATACGGCACTTCGCGAAACTGAATGGCAATCTCTGTTACTTTTTTCGGCAGTCGCTTACCGGTTCTCAGGTAGAATGGCACACCCTGCCACCGCCAGTTATCGATCATCAGCTTTAGGGCTACATAAGTTGGTGTGGTGGAATTCGGATTCACCCCTGGTTCTTGTCGATATCCCGCCACAGGTTCGCCCTTCATCCAGCCGGCACCATACTGGGCTCGCACTGCGGAGAACTCCAGGTTACGCACATCTGCCAGGTGGGTGGCCTGAATTACTTTTACCTTTTCGCCGCGAACGCTGTCCGCATCGAGGGAGTTGGGGGGCTCCATCGCTGTCAGACAAAATAGTTGCATTAAGTGGTTCTGCACCATGTCCCGCAGCGCCCCGGAGGTTTCGTAGTAACCTGCTCGTTCTTCAACTCCCACGGTTTCGGCGACGGTAATTTGGACGTGATCGACAAATTGGCGATTCCACAAAGGTTCAAATATGGCGTTGGCGAAGCGAAACACGAGTAAGTTCTGAACGGTTTCTTTACCCAGATAGTGGTCGATGCGGTAAACTTGTTCTTCTTTGCAGGTTTGACGGACTACCCGGTTGAGGCTGCGAGCGGAACTCAAGTCGCGCCCAAAGGGTTTTTCGATTACCAGTCGGGTTTTGATGGGATCGTCGAGCATATGGGCTGACCCTAACTGGCGAATTGCTTCGGGAAAGAAGTTGGGCGAAACGGCTAGGTAGAAAACCCGATTTCCCCGCGTTCCCCGCTGACCGTCCAGTTCGCCCAGGAATTGTTTTAGTTTTTGGTAGCTTTCCGGTTTGTCCATGTCGCCGGAACAGTAGAACAAACCTGCGGCAAAGTCTTGCCAAAGTTCTTCAGAACCGATGCCATCCGAGAATTCCTCTATTCCTTCCCGCATCTGCTCGCGAAAGTAATCGTGGCTCCAATCTCGACGGGCAAAACCGACGATCGTCAGTTCTGGTGGCAGTCTGCGATCGCGTTTGAGGTGATATAGCGCTGGCACCAGTTTGCGTTGGGTCAGGTCTCCCGATGCCCCGAAGATTACCATGATTTGCGGTTCGGGGGTTCTTTCTTGTTGCAGTCCGACGCGGAGCGGATTTTCTAGGAGTGTTACCATTTATTTTTTTCCTTCTATAGCTTCGAGTCTTGCTAATACAGCTTCATATTTGGCGGTCATTTCTGCCAGTTGCTGAGTGAGGGAGCTGACTTGGGCGGTTAGGGTGTTAATTTGACCTTCATATTCAGCTTTCACCTCTTCTCGAATTTCAGCTCTGAGTTCTTCTCGGATTTTTTCTCGTTCGTAGGCAAGACGGCGTTCCCAATCGATATCTCGCTGTCTGAGTTCGGCTTTGAGTTGCCTGTTCTCTTCGCGCAGGCGCTCTAATTCAGCCGCCACCTCAGCAGCACGGCGTTCCCTGTCGAGATCCCTTTGCCTGAGTTGCTCCTTAAGCCGCTGATTCTCCAGGCGCAACTGCCCCAATTCTTCCGAAGCATCCCCAGAAGTTCGCCTTGTTGTTCGCGAAGACACTCGTCGGTCAACCAAGCGCTGAACAGCTGCACCAGTGGGAATGCCGTTGGGCGCTGACTCTACTGCTTCTTGCCAGATTTGGATTTGTAGTTCTGAGGGAAGTCCCTTTAGGGGACGAACTTGATTTTCCTTTGTAGGAATTTTGTGCGCAATTGCGCACAAATTTTCCATAACGTGGGCCGCGTCAATAAATTGATAAGCTGTTCGCCTTGCTATGCCCCACTTGTCTCGGCAGTAAGCGTCAAAGGTTTTGTGCGTTTCGCGATATAGTTTCTTCTCTCGAATCTCGTCGAGAGCCTTACCCACTTCGTAAAATGTCTGAAGTCCTTGTTCGATGACTGCTTCTAGTTCTTCCAGCCTCGCTTTTTCACCAGCATCGAGTTGGGCGTTGGCATAGTCGCTTTCTAAGATATCGTTTGCAGTTGACATAGCGGTGTACCCCGATCGCAATTGCTCTCAAAAGTGATAGGGGAGGAGAGAAATTCTCTTTCCCTTCTCCCTCTCGCTTCTCTCCCTAAACTGGCGCTAGGTGTTCGATCTTGTTTTCCAGCGAGTTCATCAGGGATTGGAAGGGCTGCACGAATTTCTCAATTCCATCCAGCAGCAGTTCATCCATCACCTTATTGATATCGATGTCGATGTCTGGGTCTTTGAGGCTTTCGATCAGTGTGTAAGCTTCTTCCACTTTGGTGTCAATGCGACTGGCGGCGTTGCAGTGATCCGCACAAGCTTCAATTGTGTTGGGTGGCAGGGTGTTGACGGTATCGGGGCCAACCAGCTCGTCAACGTACATGACATCGCTGTAGTGAGGGTCTTTGGTGCTGGTGGAAGCCCACAGGAGACGCTGGACTTTGGCACCTTTTGCGGCGAGTGCTTGCCAGCGGTCTGTTTTAATAATCTCCTTGTATTTTTGGTAGGCGATTTTGGCATTTGCGATCGCTACTTTGCCTTTCACCACTTTCAGTTTAGCTTCTTGGTCTACAGAGGTAACGCCTGCCTTTAACTTGTCGTCAATCCGCTTATCGATATTACTGTCGATCCGGCTGAGGAAGAAACTGGCTACTGAAGCAATGTTACCGATCTCCTTACCTTCAGCCGCCCGCTTTTCCAATCCTCGGATATAAGCCCATGCCGTATTCACATAGCTTTCCACCGAAAAAAGCAGGGTAACGTTGACATTGATTCCTTCGGAGATGACTTGCTCGACCGCAGGTAACCCAGATTCTGTACCGGGAATCTTGATCATCACGTTTGACCGACCGATTTCTTGGTAGTAGCGACGGGCTTCATTTATCGTAGCTTCGGTATCGTGAGCGATCGTCGGCGGTACTTCAATGCTGATATAACCGTCCAAACCGTTCGATTCCTCGTACACAGGGCGGAAGATATCGCAAGCATGGCGGATATCGTCAAAAACTAGCGATTCGTAAATCTTGTAAGTCGGTAATTGCTCGCGAATCCCCTTTTCGATATCGGCGTCGTAGATTTTGTTTCCATTAATCGCCTTTTCAAAAATGGCTGGATTGGAAGTTATGCCACGGATATCGCGAGTCTCGATCATTTTTTTGAGTTCGCCCGACTCGACCAAATCGCGGGTCAAGTTATCCATCCAGATACTTTGACCGTATTGCCGGATCTCCGATATATGATTCGTTGTCATTGTTTTCCTTTTTTACTCGTAACTACTTGTTTTGTCCGTCTTCGCAGCTTTAAATATTGCCGCGCTGTCCCGACGCAGTGTTTGGACATTTGTAACGTTGGTATTTAGCTATATGCAAGGTTGATGCTTGCCAACGTTTAAACTTTTCAATCTTTACGAACGAGCCATCATTTTTTCCTCGTTGGCTTCTTTTTTGCGTTCGCTGATGAAAGATTCCACTAATGCGACATCTTCTTTACTGCCGATAATCAGGGGTGTCCTGGCATGGAGTTTGTCTGGCACCGCATCCAAAATATCCTGGGTTCCTGTACTGGCACGACCGCCGGCTTGTTCGACTAAAAAGGCTAAGGGAGCTGCTTCGTAGAGGAGGCGTAATTTTCCTTGCGGTTGCTTGAGAGTTCCTGGGTACAAAAACACGCCACCCTGAAACAGAATGCGGTGGAAATCGCCCACTAGCGCTCCGCCGTAGCGAGCGGTGTAGCCTTCATGACGATGAACGTAGCGGATATAATCCCGAATGGATTCTTCCCACTGCCAAAAGTTACCTTCGTTGACGCTGTAAATAGGGCCGTGTTGGGGAATCTGGATATTTTCGGAAGAGAGGATAAACTCACCTAAGCTGGGGTCGAGGGTGAAGGAGTGGACGCCCTTGCCGATCGAATAAACCAACATGGTGCTGGGGCCATAGAGTATATAGCCGGCGGCGATTTGCTTGCGCCCACTTTGCAGTAAGTCGCGAGCGGAACCATCATCATCTATCCCTTCTTGCTGACGAATGCAGAAGATCGAGCCTACGTTGAGATTGCTATCTATATTAGATGAGCCGTCGATCGGATCGTAGAGCAGAGTATAGCGTCCAATTGGGCAGTTTTCTGGAATATAGTAGGGTTTTTCCATTTCCTCCGACGCAAGGCGACAGACAAGACCGCTCTGTTTGAAGACGGAGATAAAAACGTCATTGGCGTAAACGTCCATCTTTTTGACGGACTCTCCCTGCACGTTAACTTCCCCTGTGAATCCCAGCACGTTTGCCATTAACCCGGCTCTACTGAGATGCCGAGAAATCAGCTTTCCGGCGAGTGCAATGCGATTCATCAGGGAGCTGAGGTCTTGTGCGTCTGCCGAAAAGCTCTGAAGTTGCTGTAAGACGTGACGGGATAAGGTTGTACAGTCCCTGTCTAGGGCGCGTTCCTGAGCTAAAGGCCGATTCTCGTCTGCCATTGTTTTTATCCTTTCAGGGATAGCGATGAATGTCTGGGAGGTCAGCTTAACAGGCACTGACCCGATCGTTTCAATGCCCGATAGTCCTCCATTTCTATCTTAAGAAGGCTTTTTGGTAGAGCCCTCTAACTTTAGACGAACTAAAGAAATCGGATTCTCTGGGCGTGTGGTGGCGACTCTCTCTTTTGCTGCACAAATATTAATTTCAGTTTCTCCCGATCGCGAAACTACATTAGACATCTGGAAAAATTCTTGTGGGGTAGGCATCCTGCCTGCCTTTAAGATTATTTTCTGAAGATGTCTATTAGTAAAATTACATCTGTCTGCCTGGGAAGCAAAGTATTCTGAAATACTTTATGTACTCACAGAATAAGAGCTATGCGTTTTGAGATTATGTTAACTAATCAAGAATGTTTTGTTGATTAATGTAAAGAATTTATTTGGATTTGAAAAGTTTTTAGGTAAACTAGCAAACTTAAAACAAAGGGTCTGCTTGCGATCGCGAGCAGACCCTGATGACTGTTATTTCGATTGAGGGGCTAGTTTTACTGTCGCGACGCGCCAGTCCCCAGTTAGGTCAATCGATCGAAATCGACTGCGGGCCATTGCTTTTGCCGTTGTTGTTTTCAGTGGTAGGGGAAGAGTCAGGGGTAACGCCTGCCTGTTGGTCGAGCCAGCTTTTGATGGGATCGTCAGCCAGATTGAGTCGAAATATACCAGAGAAAAATCCACCCAGAAAGGAGACTGGGTGCTGGGTCAGTTCTCGGAAAATGGGGGTGAGTTCGTCGAAGAACATAGCGAGTCTCCTTACGGCGTCGGTGTGAGCGATCGATTCCTCTGGGATTTTAGCGCATCAATGCAGCTGAGGTGGAGTCAAACAGGTGCGATCGCGACAATTAGTTAAGGAATTAAATCAGCGAAACTACAAATAGAAGTAAATTGACAATACTGACAAGCTAATCCCGGATGAGGACGGAAAATTCTATGGAAATTCTCTGGGTTAGATACTAAGTTTCGTTTATCTTGTTGATGTCTTTTCGCTACTATTGCCAACATTTCCGCTGTTCTAGCTAATAGGGATGGCGTTTGATGATATGGGCTTGACCATTGTTGAGTTTCTAGATTATAGAATGAGGCTATCGTCTTAGCCTTGGGGTAAAGGTAACTAGCAGCCAACAAGTAAACATGGGCTTGTCGGTTGTCATAATTAGATAAGCCTGTATGAGTTTGCAGGTGATGACCTGTCTTTAAATCGACAATGTGAATAATATTATCATTTTCTTGCAATACGCAGTCAAAATTAGCATAAAGTTTAAACTGGTAACTTCCCTGTGTAACAATTATAGGTTCTGGAACTTCATTGGTATTTCCAGGATTTAATAATAAAATGTGCTTGCCTAGTAAAACAGGTTTTTCTTGGTATTTAATCAGTATTTGCCTGACTTTATCTTGTACCTCTGCTGGCTGCTGGTTTAGTTTTATTAACGCAGTTACTCGTTCTACTCCCCGGTCGTAACTTAGCAAATCTGGATTTTGGTGAAATTCAAAAACTCCTCTTTGTGCTAACTTACCTAATAATTGCTGAGGCGTGTCAAGCAATAAAGGTTTTACTCTGGAATCGTATTTTTTGATTCGACTCCAATATTGCTTGAGATGACAGTGATATTCCTCTTTACCTGCTTGGGCTACATACTCCAGCCAGATGAGATAAGATGCGTAATCCATTTACTTTTACCCTTATCGCGATCGTATTTTTACCAAAATTGATAATTCCCATACAAATTATGAGTTAAAACTCCTTGTAAGTTAAGGTATGATAACAAATCTGCCCCATATAGAGGTATTGGCAATCTTGGTTTTCTAAGAGAACCGTAATGTAGTAGTGTCAAGCATAAAGTAGCGTGCATTAACGATGTCATATTAGCGGACTCTCCTTCCGGTCTGACAGTTAATCTTAGAGGTTTTGCTAAACCTATTTTTTCACTTACCTCTGTAGTTACTAAGATTAACTGATTTCTTGGTAGTAGCATACCAAGAGCTTGGGGTGGGGGGCTAATTCTTTTACTCTGACTGTTCCATCTGTATAAACGGGGATTTCCAGATTTTCGACACTCTACTAAAATTAGTTTGGATTTCTGGGTACTACTCCAGTTAACTAAATGTTCGATTTCATCTCCTCTAAATAAACCATCTCGATAAATCAATACCCTCTTACCTCTTAGTTCGGGATTACTTAAACAATTTTCTAGCAAATTAGCTGGTATGACTTCACCTTCAATAACTCCAGGTTCCACTTGATAACCAATAAACTGTCCTTGGTTGCCATACACGCAAACACTCGCGCAAGCATTCATGCTTCCCGGTAAATTCTTTTTGGGCTTTCTGGAAACATCCAACCCTATAAAAAAATCTGCTATCTTCAAGGGCTTTGCCAAAATGTAGGGAGTATTACCCAGCTTGGCAATAATACCTGGAACCACTTGATTTAATACATACTTTGGGTTTTGTTTTAATGTGTCTTGATAAATTACTTGCTTTGGCTTTTGCATTCTTAGCAAACGTTGGGTTAACCGATGATATAAACTACCACCTTCAATTTCATCATGGCTTCTGTCATAAGTAGGAAGAAATATTATCACTAAATCTGTTTCATAAGCTAAGTCAACGGCTTTTTGATCGGCTACCGCCCTTTGCTGAAATGGGCTACCTGAGAGAGTTTCTGTTATATGATTACTAATTTCGCTAAGAAAGCCATAAGTTTGTAACCTTTCTTTTAATTGTTTAATAAATATGCTGACATCACCATTACATAATTGAAGTATACCAATTTGGATTACCTTATCATCAGGAATGATTCTTTGATACACTTTTCCTTCTTTTAAACCGTCGAGAATGTAATTACTGGCTTTAGTGATACCATTATTGCCAAATAGAAGTTGAGTCTGGCTAAAAGGTTTGTTAGGGTAGGCTAAAAACAACTTTTGATAATGCTCATTTACATTATCTCTATTTAGATTAATTTGGTAGCTTGCCAGGAATTTTTGGGCTGTATCTAAAAATTCCTTCATTAAGGGCTGACGCTTGGCACAATGAATCTTTTGTGCTTCATATATTTTAGTATAATCAATACCTAAACTTTGACAATTGCTATCATCTAAGTAAAGAAATAAAGCACTAAGCGGATAACAGTAGTGTTTTATACCTCTATTATACTTGATAGTAACTACAAGTTCATCATCTGGCGCATTTTTCCATGCTAATTTAGTGTTTGGTTTTAAATCGTCTCGTTCTGAAAATTCCTGTCTCATGTCTTTGACTATCCCTGCCAACGTAATAATTATGCCAACACTACCGCGTTCTTCT
>NZ_JACJUP010000184.1:0-8239 GCF_014748295.1 Planktothrix sp. FACHB-1355
CAAGTTGGGATAAGTCTAACTGACGGACATCGCGACCTTCAAATAAAGATGTCAGCTCGATCCCGACGCCCTTTGTTACCAAAGTACCGATGGCTGTCAACAAACCTTTTAGTCCTGAGCCTTGTCCGTCTAGGGATACGGCGGTATAATTCTTGCCTTCTAGAATTTGGCTGACTAACTTGGTGAGGATGCTCTTGGGGCCAACTTCTACGAAGATCCGCGCTCCGTTATCGTACATGGCATTAATTTGGGCCACAAATTCCACGGAGCTGAGCAGGTGTTCGGATAATTGCTCGCGGATCGCGTCGATGTCCGATTTGTAGGGAATGCCGGTGGAATTACCGTAAACCGGAATTTTAGGAGGCTGAATTTTGGCTTGGCCGATCGCTTGGGTTAAGCTTGCTTGGGCGGAGGATACTAAGGCGGAGTGGAACGCACCGGCAACGGGAAGCATCCGCGCCATTATTCCGGCTACGTTCAAGCTATCGACGACTTTGCCGATCGCTTCTTTTTCGCCGGAAATGACTGTTTGGCGGGGTGCGTTGTGGTTGGCTATAGATACCCTATCTACCCCCACAAGGCGGGTGAGTAAGTCTTCGCGGGTGGTCTGCACCGCCGCCATCGCTCCGTCAGAAGCAGCGCAAGCAGCTGCCATCACCTTACCTCTGGTTTCGGAAAGGCTGAAAAAGTCTTCTCTGGACAAAACTCCAGCGCAGTGAAGGGCAGCGTATTCTCCGTAGCTGTGTCCGGCTACCATGTCGGGTACAAGTCCCAGCTTTGCCAACACATCCATAAAGCCGGCTTCGATCGCTCCCAAGGCGGGTTGAGCGATTTGGGTATCGGTGAGCGCTTGTTGGTTGCGGACATCTTCGGCGTCGGAATAAGCGCTGGGGGGATAGATGTACTGACGCAAAGGTTTGGGCAAGCGATTTTGCAACTGCGCGTCTGCCAGTTCTACAGATTCGCGCATTTCTTGGAAGTACAGCGCTACTTCGCGACCCATGTCTGGATATTGCGATCCTTGTCCGGGGAACAAGAAGGCTATTTTGTCAAGGGTTTGTTTTGGATCGTTGCTTGTAACTGACCACTGATTTTTGAGAAATATCAGATTCAGTTGCACATAAGGAGGCAATTTTACTGATGTATCGCCACCTATGTGCAAGAGGATCGACTCTAGGGTTTCTTTGAGTTTTTCTAAGCTTTCGGCGACAAAAGCCAAACAAACTGGGTCGGCGGCTCTCTCTTGTGCTAGTTTGGCGTAGGTGTAGGCTAAATCGCGCAGCGTGGGTAAAGCTCCTGCGGCTAAAGCATCTTTGAGGTGGCGCAGCTGTTTTTCTAAGTCTTGGCGATCGCTCGCTTTCCACACGAACAGCTCGACTACCCAATTTGGGGAACCTGGGGCAACACTGACTAAATTACCTTGGTATTCTTCTAATACGGCGTGGAAGTTGGTTCCCCCAAATCCGAAAGCACTGACTGCCGATCGACGTGGGTTGTTTGGGTTGGCTAACCAAGGTTTGGCTTCTTTTAATAGATATACCGGACTTTCTGGATTGCTAATCGGGTCGAGGGGATTTTCGACATTGATGTGCGGTGGCAGAACTTTGTGGTGCAAGGATAAAGCGATTTTCACTAAACCTGCCACGCCGGCGGTACTCTTGGTGTGGCCGATCGTCGTTTTGACAGATCCCACTACACAAGATTTACTGGCAGCTTCACTTTCTTTGAGAGTGGTGACAATTGTTTCTAATTCGGCTCGATCGCCTGCTGCTGTACCGGTACCGTGTGCTTCGTAAAGACCCACTGTATTCGGTGCGAAACCGGCTTTTTCGTAGGCGCGTTTTAAGGCTCGCATTTGTCCTGCGGGTAAAGGAGCTGTCATGCTCAATCCTTTGCCGTCGCTGGAACTGGCTACGGATTTGATGACGGCGTAGATGCGATCGCCATCTCGTTCGGCATCTTCTAATCGTTTCAGAACCAGAATTGCTATCCCTTCACTAATAGCAATGCCATCGGCACTTTTATCAAAAGTCCGCGATTTGCCTCGTGGCGAGAGTGCTTGTGTTTTGCTGAAACACATATAGGCAAAAGGACTTTGAACTGTATCTACTCCGCCAGCAATAACGACATTGCTGCGACGTGTTTCTAGCTCCCTCACCGCTTGATATACTGCTGCTAAGGAGGATGCACAAGCTGCATCAACTGTAAAGTTGGAGCCGCCAAAATCGAAACGGTTGGCTACTCTACCTGAAATTACGTTGAGCAGCAAACCTGGGAAAGATTCTTCCGTCCATTCTGGTAACCGTTCCCAAACTTCTTGGGATGGGTTATCGATAAATCGGGGAATTTCCGAGCGTGTGGCGTATTGCTGGCCAAGGTCTGCAATACCGCCACCCGCACCCAAGATTACAGAAGTGTTTTCGCGATCGAAATTCCCATCTGCCAATCCCGCATCTGCCAAGGCGCGACGGACTGCTTCTAAGGTGAGCAGCTGCAAGGGTTCGATCGATTTTAAGGATTTGGGGGGGATGCCAAATTTCATCGGATCGAACGCTACATCGTCTATAAATCCTCCCCATTTGGAATAGATTTTGTCGCGGGCGTTGCGATCGGCATCGTAGTACAATCGCCAATCCCAACGATGAGCTGGAATTTCGGTGACTGCATCTATTTTGTTGAGAATGTTATCCCAGAATGTTTGTTTATCTTGTGCTTTGGGCAGTAATGTTGATATGCCGATAATGGCAATATCAGATGGATTTGGGATTTTGGATTCTACTTCGCTAACTGATGCGAAAGATTCCAGCAGTTTGCTACTGTTTTCCGAAACATCTTTGTGCAAAGATTCGATCGTACAAATTTTGTTGCGTAAAGTCGCAACTTGGCCGATCATGTACATCCCGTCAGTCAGTTGTTTATCTGACTCTACGGTAGTAATTTCGCTCTTCTCCCGCTTTAAGCCTTTGGAAGCTATTCGCAAACGTCCTAAAGTAAGGTCTTCTAAGGCATCTTTGATTTCTTCAGGAGAACTGCCGGCTGCCATCATACGGCGACGAGTATCGTAAAATTCTTGTGCGAATGGGGTAACGGCACAACGGCTGGCGTGACCTGGGCCGGTTTCCAGGTTGATTGTACGCTGGCAGGCGATCGCTTGTTCTTGAAATCCTTTGACGATTGCGCCACAGGATACTGCTTCTTCGGTAAATAGATAAGCGCTGCCCATCAGCACTCCGATCCGGATACCTCTTTTTACCAGAGGCGCTGCCATTGCACTCACCATTGCCGCCGAAACAGCATCGTGAATGCCGCCTGCAAACAAAACGTGAATTTCAGTTTCTTTACCTGGGGGAACTTCTGCTAGCAAGGTTTCGATCGTGCTTTCCCACAGTAAAAAGCTACACAACGGCCCTACGTGACCGCCGCATTCCCGACCTTCAAACACAAATCGCTTTGCTCCCTGTTCGAGGAACATTTTCAGCAAGGCAGGGACGGGTACGTGAATATAGGTGGCAATGCCTTCTGCTTCTAAGTGAGCTGCTTGGTCTGGACGCCCTCCGGCTATTAAAGCAAAGGGTGGTTTTACTTCTTTAACTACTTGTAGTTGTTCTTGTCGCAAGGCGTGGGGAACAAAACCCAGGATGCCAACTCCCCAGGAGCGATCGCCCAGTATTTGTTTGGTTTTATACAATAAGTCTTTAACTTGCGGGCCTCGCAACAATGCTAAGGCTAATAAGGGTAAACCACCAGCGGCAGATACGGCATCAGCGAATTCAGCGGTATCGCTGACGCGGGTCATCGGCCCTTGGACGATCGGATATTGAGTTTTGTGAGATACAGCTAAAGGTGAGTGCTGCTGAAGCGGTGGCTGCGCTTGTACTGTTCTGACACGCTCTAAGGAGGTATTTAGTAGCGCTTGTATAAATCTACCTGTAGTTTTGTAGCGATTCGCGTAGGTAGCGGCCAAACCTACAGATTGTCCCATCGGCCAAGCTATTTTACCGGGCTCTCCCCAACCTATCAGCTGGTTAGCTTGGTGTTGCCAGCGTTGAGTTATTTTCGATGCCGGATCTGCTTCTAGCTCTAATTTTTCCGCCTGTTGTTGTAAAGTTTTGATTACCTGGAATCCGGGTCTGGACAAAATGCGGCAATTGCGTTGCAGTCTTTCGCCGATGACAATGGCTTCTTGACCGTTGAGGTTGTTGAGGTAGCGCTGCCATTCTGTCGGTAAGGGAGATTCCGGCATCAGCCATAACTGGTCATCCAAGATTACACCGGCAGCACCGACGGCGCGACAAGCTGCTGCTGTATGAATGCCGATCCCACCCTGTACGTAGACTGGCAACGACTGTCTGGCTATGAGTTTTTGCGTCAGTACAAATGCTGAGTCTTCCCCTACCCAACCGCCAGCTTCGTGTCCTTTGGCAACTATGCCGTCTATGTTCGGGTTTGAAATGTTTAGGTCGGTAATTTGGTCTGTATCTGTGACTTCCAGCAGCAGTTTGCGGCTGGATGAGGCTGGTAGGGATGCGATCGTCTTTTTGAGGTTTTGGGCGTTCCAGCCGCACAGAATCAAGCAATGCGGGCGATCCAAGAGTTTTTCTACAAGAGATGCCAATGCTGGGATTGCTTCTGAGCGTAAACGCAATCCCACAGCATTCTGGGCTCCTACCAGGTCTAAAAGCTTGTTTAAATGCTCAGTTGCTTTCTTTATGTCCGCATATCTACAAAATTCTGTATCTAGCACCCCTATTCCCCCGGATCTACTTGTCGCAACTGCTATGCCGGGACGATCTAGTTCTATGGGACTTATGGACAAACAAGCAAACATACTATCCATGAGTTTTTGCCTATGAAGGGTGGGTCGGACTAGGGCTGGAACAACACTTTTAGCTACAACTGTTGAAAGTCAACTTCCTGATTCCGGGTTTGAGAAGATAGTTGGGATTACGTATCTATGTTTTAAAGCATATACATTTCATTTGTATTCGCTGTACCTATACTTCGTCAAATAGTTTTACATAATCTTCATCGTTACCGGGGTATGTTTAAAGTTCTTTTGAATTTGGACTTAAGGTGGACTTTTTGATCTAGTCTTAGTGGATAGATTTTGGTAGTAATCATTACCTCTATCTTTATGAATATTTTTCTCAAGGTTATGACATCCGAGCTACTTAGTTATAGATTGCACATCGATAGTGAATATACTGGGGCCGCGAGAAGTCAGCGACGCAAAAGTGACTTACCCAAAAGATTACTCCCTTAGCGCTCAAAAAATATGTATTGCATTTTTAGGCAAAGAACGGGAAAAAAGAATAACAGGTACTTGCGATCGATAATCATCCGGAGGGAAGAGAGTAATATCGTTTCCGGTTACGTCTGAATTATTAACGCCACAGAGGAGCAGAAGGGGATTAAATGAAGGCATAACAGCCTAGAGCGCCAGCCCAGTAAAAGAGGTTGACAAAAGAAATGAGGTTATGTATGTCTATATAAACCTCGGCAGGGCGAAGCTAACGGAGCAGAAAAATTGTTGCCGCGATCGATTGTCGCCCAAATGCTGAGCCCCTACACAATACATATTTCGTTCTTTTTATCAATTTATTCTACTGGGCTGGCGCTCTAGCTCTACTAAAACGCGATCGCCAACCTGTACTGACTATTAAATTTTCTACTGTCAAATCAACGAGATATTCTAGGGATTTATACCTTCTAAAAAAGGCACCTCAAAACACTTTTCGTGCATAACTGGGCCATGACCGAAATAACCATCTTCGCCAAATAGTTCTCCGTGATCGGCGGTGATGATGATATGGGTATTGGCTGGACATTTGTCAAACAAATCCGCCAAAAGCCCGTCTACGTATTCAACGCACTTAATTTGCTGCTTGTGCAAACGCTGCATTTCTTCCGCATCAAAGAAAGTTTTTTCTGATTGTTCGTCATTCCCAGCCAGAATAAACTCATCCATTTTTTTAAAGACACCGTGAACGCCCGATATATGAGGCAAGTCTTCACCTTCGAGCATATATGGATAGTGAGTTTCACCCAAATTGAGGAAGTAAAATCGCGGTTCTTGAGTGGGAAATTCTATTTCTCGCACCATTGAGGCGAAATCGTTATGATTTCCCATCAATTTATAATCATCAAAAAATTTATTGATACTGGTAAATTGGTTGAGAACGGGTAGGGAAACCCGTGCGATCGTCCGATAGCCTTGGTCTTTCAAAACTTTGGGTAAAGAAAGTTGAGGCACAAAAGTTTTGAAAGACAAGTTGGGAATCCCTAAGCGATCGACCCATTTAGCGAACTCATGCTTGTATACCTCAGAGGCAAACACGCCACGCGGACTGGTATGGGGAACCATTCCCATCAGCATTGCATAGTGAGAAGGCGATGTCCAAGAAGCATAGCTGTAGCGACGCTCCGCCAGACCCAACTTATCCATATTTGGTGTGGATGCTGCCTGATAGCTGTCATACCGACAGCTATCCATAATGATGTATACAAGATGATTCGGCATAAATCCTACGGGTCTATTTTAAAGTACTTTTTCCCTGACGGCGTTGTTGGAAGTTTTGACGCGCACGAGTTTGAGCTTGTGTAAGCTGCTGAAGTGCCAGGGATCTGTAGGAAGAGATCAAGTTGGGGGAACTCGTATCATCTTGTTCTAGTATGGCATCGAGTTCTGCCAATTCATCTGGGATATCTCCAGCTTCCGAAGCTGCCAAACTAGCAGCGCGGTATTCTTCTGCTGCTTCCTTAGTTAGACCCTGACGCTGATAAATGTCGCCCCAGAGTTGATGTGTCTTCGCGGCGAGCTGCTTGACGCGAGGAACTTGATTCAACATTTCGATCGCTTCTTCTAGTTCGTTATTTTGAACCAACGCTTCTATTAATCCCAATCTAGCCGCTGGAGGCATTTCGGGGTTCAATGATACCGCTTTTTCAAAAGCTTCTTTCGCACCCTTGTAATTTTTTTGTTCTGTATAAATGCGCCCTAGTGCTTGATACGCACGCCATGCCTTAGAATCTACATTTATCGCTGTCTTGATTTCGGAAACTGCATCTGGAAGCTTACCTTGTGTTTGATAGATTTGCGCCAGTTGCAAGCGCACTGGGACAAGTCGAGGGTCTAAGCGCAGTGCCTGACGGAACTGCTCTTCCGCTTGGGCGTATTTTTCTTGCTTAACCAGAATCCGACCTATACTTTGATAAGCTTGTGTAGAATTTGGGTCAATGCTGAGAGCGGTTTTAAATTCTTCCAGCGCTTGTGCCAGATTATCCTGTCTTAAATACACCCTTCCTGCTGCTAGCGGTGCTTGCACCATCAGCGGATCTAATTTTTTTACCGCCTTAAAATGTTCTAAAGCTTCCTCGTAACGTTCTTGCCTCAGCAACATATTTCCTGCGCCCAGATGAGCGGGTTTAGAAGCTGGATTATCTTTTAAAATCGCTTCAAACTCCGATAAAGCTTCGTCAAAACGCTTTTCTTTTGCCAGTGCAAATCCTACCTTAACTTGCTCGCGTTCGTTTTTACCTAAACGCTTTACTTGAGGTGTAAAGTTAGCCATGAATTTTTACCGTGAAAAATTTATTGCTATTCCAACTTTAGCACACCTATCTGGAAAAGCAATAAATTTAATCTTGATTTAAAATAAATTTAGATACATCTGGTATTTTAGGAACAGTTTTCGCAATAATGTAAACATAACCTAAATATTGCGATCGGAGAATGGTATTGTTATGTATAAATATTTACAAAATCGCTTCCGTAAAAACCTAATTATTACACCCATAACAAAAAAAGATGCACAAACCAAATTTTATTTAGTCAAAGATCCAACTTCAGGCGAGACTTTTGAGTTTGGTGAAGAAGAATATTTTCTCTGCCAAGCAATGAATGGAACTTCTACGCCTTCGCAGATATTATCTGCTTTTAAAAGCCGTTTTGAACTTTCCATGAATGAAGAAGAATTCAATCAATTCTCAGAGCAAATAGCTAGATTTGGCCTTTTGGAATCATTAAATGAGCAGGCTATTTTAAATCCAGAAATATCTAAAAAAAACCGATATGGCAGGCATAAAATTAAAAAAAAAATATTAGTACCGAACGTAAAATAGCAAGAAAAGATTTTCCAAAATATCACAGGAGCAAGAACAAAACAAAGCAAGAAAAAAAATACATTTGGTGTATTGACGAACCCGGTTATATATTTACTCCTATGGCAGGCTTTTTTAG
>NZ_JACJUP010000185.1:0-8234 GCF_014748295.1 Planktothrix sp. FACHB-1355
AGAGGTATTAGCGGTGGTTCTCAACGTGCTGCCGACATTGCTGGTGTTCAGGAAACACCAAATGGCCCTTGTGTGGGCTTTGTGGGTAGCAATCCCAGTCATACTTTAGTTCTGACTTCTGGTTTTAATTATCTGCGCCTTCAGGTTGACAGTCCAGAAGACACCACCTTAATAATTAAAGGCCCAGGCGGAACTTGGTGTAATGACGACAACAACAAAAAAAATGCTGGCATTGCCGGTCAGTGGCTAGCTGGGACTTATAGCATTTGGATTGGCTCTTATCAAAAAGACAAGTTTACTCCATACCTTATTCGCATCACCCAAGTTCAATAAATTCAGTCATTTATCAAAGTAGCAGATTTACTTTTATTGCAAACAAGCTTTTAAAGTATTGTGCAACTGCTTATCTAAATATGGTTTAGTTAAATAAGCAGTTGCTCCTAATTTTTTAGCTAACAAACGATACCTTTCGCTACTGCGGGATGTCAGCATAATGATAGGTAACTGACGATCGGCAAACTCTTTGCGACAGCGACTGAGAAATTCAAACCCGTTCATTTGGGGCATTTCAACATCAGAGACGATCGCTTTAATTTCGGGGTTTTGGCGTAATTGTTCGATCGCCTCCCAACCATTGCGAGCTTGCAATACTTGATATCCCCCTTTGCTAAGAGTCAAAGACAGACTCTTCCTCATCGTGAGCGAATCATCAATTACCAAAACGGTAGATGTTGATGAGCTAGCAACAGAATTTAAATTTGGCGGTATTGGTAAATCCAAAATAGGAGTATTTGCCAGCGATTTCTGTTGTTGAAGCCAAGCTGCTAACTGTTGGCTATCGATTACAGGAACCATACGCCCATCGCCCAAAATTGTACAAGCATAGAGATAAGGAGGTGGCATCATTACCTCACCAAAAGGTTTAATTACAAGATCCTGTTCCATTAAAATTTGGTCTATTTTTAAGGCAATAACTTGAGAATTTTGCGAGATCAACAACAGAGTAACTTTCTGAGATTCCTGCCAAAGGTAAGAAGCCCTGCGTTGCCAGAAAGCCGCTGCCGTGCTCGGATAATTATAGGCAGATATAACAGATTCCGAATAGACAGGAATTAGTTGCCCTTGCCAACGGTAAAAATCTTGCCCTTGACGGGTTTCTATTTGGTTTTGTGGCGCTAAGGCGATCGCTGCCAGGGCATCTACAGGAATTGCCAAGAGATTATTGTTAACAGTGAAAATCAATAACCTAGTAACTGTCAAAGTAAAAGGCAAACGCAAGATAAAAGTAGTTCCTTTTCCTGCGTCGGAATTAACCGCGATCGAGCCTTTTAAAGCAGCGACTTGCAAACGTACCGCCTCTAAGCCGACTCCTCGGCCAGAAAGTTCGCTCACTTTAGCAGCAGTGGAAAAACCAGGAACAAATATATATTCATACAAGCGTTTTTTTGGCAATTTAGATGCCTCAGATGCAGACAGCAAATTTAAAGCCGCAACACGACGAGCAATTTTTTCTACATCAATACCTTGACCGTCATCTTGCACTTCAATATAGGTGTGATTGCCTCGATGGTAAGCGGTGATAGTAATAGTACCTGTTGCTGATTTTCCTTGTTGCTGACGCACTTTAAGGGTCTCGATCCCGTGATCTAAAGCATTGCGTACCAGATGAATTAATGGGTCGTAAAGTTTTTCTAAAATTGCTTTGTCGATTAATGTAGACATCCCAATTAGCCGCAGGTTGACTTGTTTGTGGCTTCCCGCCAAGTCTCGCACCATGCGAGGAAATCGGTTCAGTAGGTTTCCCAAAGGCAGCATCCGAGCCTCTAGGATATTTGTTTGCAGCTGCTTGAGAGTTTGTTGCCTTTTTTTGATAATTTGTTGCACTTGCTGTTGGGTTAAAGCCATATCTTGAATGGCTTCTTGCAGTTGTGCGATTTCTTCTCCTATTGTTTGTGTTAAGGAAACCAGTAATTGATAATTATTAATTGTTAATTCTTCTTTCTCCTCTACTCCCCTTCTCGTACTGTGGGGAGATGGTGGAGTGACTACCCTGTTCAAATAATTGCGGCTTTGTTTATGGAAGCGGTTCAATTTCTGTGCGATCGCATCAACAATTTCTTTCTGTTGCTGATGTTGCAGGAGAAAGCTGTTTTCTTGAGTGACTAAATCGCCAACTAAATTATTGACAAGTTCCAGCCGTTCTAAATCGACTCGAACTGCCAATTTGGAATGGCGATCGCTAGCAGGTTCTTGTTTTTCTTCAGTCGCCTCCAATTTCAAATTAACTGGGGAAAGAGGAACGGTTACATCCGCAGATTCTATTTTGACACTGCCATTGCGAGCGAAGCCGTTTTTACTTTCTGTTTTCAGCGACGGTTTAGTTACTGGAGGTTTTATATTTGGAATTGGAGATGGCGGTTTTGGGGAGCCGTTACTGTTTCTGTTTAAGCCATTTTCCAAATCGGCCAGCAGCGATGATTCTGACTCAGATACCTTTGGCGATATCCCAACTTCAGTAGAAGTTTTGTCGAGATATTCGAGTAAGGATGATGTTGATTCTTGTAAGTTTTGAATTTGGCTAGAAGTTTGCTCCAAATCTTCCAAAAGCGATTTAGTTGAGGATTTAGCTTTTGGTTGCGATCGCATTCGATTACCGTTGCTAGTTTTAGCTTTTAATTGAGTAGTTTGCGCGAGTTTTACTAACTCAGCGGAGGGACTTCCTCCTGTTGAACGATCGCCTTTTAAAACTGCCGCTTGCGCTGCCCGAAAATCAGCACCAGCTAGTTTTCCAATCTTCTTCACTTGCTCAGGATTAGCTTGCAACGCCGAGATACTTGTTTTAGCAATAGCGACAAAACCGGGGAGATTCAACAGTTCCCCAATACTGCCAAAAACTTCTGCTTGCTCCTTTAATTTTGGTACTAATTCTGATGTTTGGGAATTACTTAAAAGAGCTGACCAGCGAGCCAGTCCCTGTGCCACTTCTTCAGTAAAAAGAAACTGCGCGATATCTACGTCCATTTCCATTTCAGGAAGTTGGGTTTCTTCCTCCAAGCTATGACCGAGTTGACGCTCCAGTTGGCTACTTATCAGTTTTATCTTTTCGATCGCGCCATCAGTAGAGCATTTGCCCGTTTGAATTTGCTCCATCAGAGGAGATCGCAGCGTATCGTAAGCTTGCAACAGCAGCTCTTCCAGTTCGCGATCGA
The DNA here is from genome assembly GCF_014748295.1 of Planktothrix sp. FACHB-1355. Lineage (NCBI taxonomy): Bacteria > Bacillati > Cyanobacteriota > Cyanophyceae > Oscillatoriales > Microcoleaceae > Planktothrix > Planktothrix sp. FACHB-1355. Next base: position 3,210 of record NZ_JACJUP010000185.1, read on the forward strand.
ATTTAATATCTTCTCTATATAACGCCCTCAATCCATTTTCTAGCTGATGAGCTAAAGTTTGAATCCCAGTTAAACCGACACAGCCCGCTCCTCCTTTGATAGAATGAGCCGATCGCATGAGGTTGTGTAGTTTTTTGATGCTATGGTCTTGCTGTAAAGTTAGCAATCCTTCTTCAAGGCGTTGTAGTAATTCCAAGGATTCTTGGACAAAAAATTGGTAAGTTTCATCATCAACTTCTATTTCAATCATCATCTTTTTTGATATTTTTAACGCAAAGTACGCAAAGGTTAACGCAGAGTTACGCAGAGTTATAGCTAATTAGTTACTCTTGCAGTTTCGTATTTTAGATGAAGTAATTAAAAAAATTTTGGGTGTCAGGGGACACCCTTAAAGTCTTATTTTACTCTGAACTGGGCGACGCTTTCTTGAAGTTCATCGGCGACTCCTAAAAGTTTTGTGAATGAGTCGGCTACAGCTTGGGATTGTTCTGAAGTTTGATTGGCAATAGTAGCTACTTCCTGTATACTTTGGCTGAGGTTGCTGGATGTCTGCATTTGCGATGTTGCGGAAGAAGCCATATCTTCAACAAGGGTGCGAATTTGAGCGCTGACTGCGGCGATCGAAGTCAGTTTGGCTCTTGTTGTTTTGACAAGGTTGGTGCCGGTACTTACCTGTGCAATTCCAGCTTCCATCGCGGCGACAACTTCGTTGGTTTCGATTTGAATTTCTTCAACAATTTGTTCAATTTCTTTGGCAGCGCCGGCTGATTGTTCTGCCAATGTACGTACTTCTTCGGCGACAATAGCAAATCCTTGGCTTTGTTTACCAGATCCTGTAGCTTCAATGGAAGCATTGAGCGCCAAAATGTTTGTTTGATTGGCTAAATCTTTGATCAGGCTACTGACTCTGGAGATTTTTTGAGAAGATTCGCCCAAGCGTTTGACTTTTAAGGCTGTTTCTTCAACTGTTTTTTGGATGGTTAAAATCCCATCTACTGTTTTGTTCATGGCTTTGTCACCCACTTTTAATGTTTGATTTGCCTCCTGAACTTTGAGTGCTGCTTGCTGGGCGCTGCTGGCAACTTTCTGGATGGAATTTGCCATGATTTGAATTTGCTCTAAAATAGCAGCGATCGACTCTGACTGCCGTCTCGCTTCATCGGAAAGCGTATTTACGTCTACTTCGCTCACCTTGGCTGTTTGCGTTACCGCATCGGCAGATGATTGCACTTGCATAACAATGTGCTGTAAGTTCTCGATCAAGGCGTTGAAAAAGTCAGCTACGGTTCCCAGTTCGCCAGCAGTTACGCCAGCGCGAACTGTTAAATCTCCTTGAAAAGCTCCTTCTATCTGTTGCAGAAATTTTTCTAATTGTGCTTGCAATGCTTCTTTTTGTTGACGTTGTTCGGCAGACTTTGCTTCAGCTTCTTGGCGGGATTTTTCTAATTCTTTGATAAAACCAACGTGGTCGAGAGCGTATTCAATTTGTATGGCTACTTGCAGCAAAAAATCAATTTCTGACTGCTGCCAATTACGCGGACTGGAACATTGATGAACTATGAGCAAACCTACCAGTCGATCGTCTTTCCGCATGGGGGCGACGAGATTAGCTTTGACTTCAAATTGTTCTAAGGTACGAATGTGACAATCGGTTAATCCCGGTTCGTTGTATATATTGTCGATCGCACGAACGCGCCCATTTTGGTACTGGGGGACATAACGAGCGCGAAAACAGGGGTCGTCAATTTGTTCGTCGAGAGCTTTCGTCCACCCGGCACCGACTGACTCGGCAACTATTGTGCCGCTCCAGTCTGAATTGAAACGATAAATTAAAGCGCGATCGACATTTAAAATTCGTCGAATCCCAGCCAGAATTCTGTTTGTCAGTTCTTGGGTATCTGTGGCTTGACGCGCTCTCCAAGCTATGTCGCCCAGTAACCTATCTCGTCTGGCGGCTGCTTCTTTTTCTGCTAATAGCGTTTGCAATCGATCTGCTAGTTGGTTGATGTTAGATCCTAAGATGCCGAGTTCGTCTTTTGCTTCAAAGTTAATGCGCGTATCGAGTTTACCTTGTCCGAGTTGCTTGACGGCAGCTGCTGCTAGCAATATGGGAAAAATGGCGCGGTTAACGAGGAAAATGGCGATCGCACTCCCTATCGCTACAGAAAAGCCTGTGCCAATTACTACACCAGCTAATTTGTCGGCAGAATAATAGCTGGTTATGCCTATTATCAATGTTGGCATGGTAGCGATCGCGATCGCACCGATTGTGGCTTTATTTTTCAAACTCAGTTTTTTCCACCATCCAGTTTCGATCTCCAGTGCTAGGGTATCGATTAGTTTGTTTGGAGATATTGAATTGCTTGTAACTGGCAAGGAATCTGAGGGATCTTGTAACGCCACTGCACTGGTTTCGGCATTTGGCGCTACTGGGAGAATTTCCGATGAAGAAGACAGTGAAATTAAATTCCCTTGCTCTTCAGAATTGATAGTACTATTTGAGGTTGAAGTTTTGGTAGATGTCCGATCCATGTGAGAAACCTTGTTATATTTTGTCGTCGATTGGCTTAAATTTTACCCCTAGACCCTATTTGACAGAACGTAAAAGTATTATTGATGTCGATGTTTGGCTAAAAATTCCATAATGGGATTTGCATCTAAAATCAGCATATTTTCGCCGTTCGGGTTGATTATCTGACCTTTTAGACATAAGGTTAACACCTGCATCTGGGGCATGGCAATTTTTGGGGGTGGCTGGATTTGGGAGCGATCGTAACCCATCATATTGCCCAATTCCTTAACTGCTAAGCCCAAAACTTTACTTTTATTGCGAACTACCACGATGGTATATTTTTGATAATCCAAATCTTGGGAAAAAAGGGAACCGATCCCTAATAGATAAGCTAGATCTACCAGCCATAAAACTTGCGATCGCCAGTTACAAACGCCCATAACACCTGCGGGCATATCGGGTATAGGCGTAACGTGACTGGGCTCTAAACTAAACACTTCAGCTAGCCGATCTGTTGGCAGTACTGCTTTATTTTCGGGCGTGAGATAGAAGCTGAGAAATTGCATTTTTGCTATTTAAGATTGGATAAAGCGTTGGACTGTTTGCAGAAGTTCTTCCCGATCTAAGGGTTTAGTTAAATAAGCAGAAGCTCCCTGTTTTAAACCCCAAGTTTGATCTATTTTTCCATTTTTGCTGGAGCAAATTATAATCGGTATATGGCTGGTTTTATCTTCGCTTTTTAGCTTCCTACAAAACCCAAACCCGCTTTCTCCAGGCAAAACAACATCCAATAGAATAGCATCGATCTTTTTTTGAGAAACTATTACTTTTGCCGCTTCTGCGGTGTTAACTGTAATAGTATTTAGTCCTACTTCCCGAAGAGAATTACAGATAAATTGCGCTTCGGTTATGCTATCTTCTACAACTAAAATTGTTGCCATATGCTACACCAAAATTTCCCATTTATCTTAATTATAAGATAACAAAAATTACATCAAACTTTACGGTAAGAACTGACGCCTATGGTTGCCGATCGACAGACAAGTACTTCTGGATTACTTGTAAAACTTTTTCAGGTTCTGGCGGTTTGCTCAAAAAGTCAGAAGCTCCAGTCAATTTGGCTTGACCGCGATTCACAACGCTATCTCTACTGGTGAGAATAATAATTGGCGTTTTCTGAAACATTGGTGTTTTCCGCAAAAATGTGCAGATGTTATAACCGCTGGCATCAGGCATGAGCAGGTCGAGAAAAATTAAGTCTGGTTTGTGCTTGACGAGTGCAGACATTTGCCGCAACGGTTCGGTTATTTTCAGCACTCGATACCCAGCCGGTGCCAGGATTTTTTCTAAGGTTTGTGCAACTACAGGGCTGTCATCAATACAGGCAATCAAGGGTTGTTTATTGCTAGAGGCACTCTCGCCCGCACTCGTCGATCGAACTTTTTTCTTGGTTTGCTTTAAAATTGGTGAGGACAAATCCGGTACTTCTTTTAGTTCTACAGCACCCCGCTTAATCAAAGGAAGCAAGGAGAGAGTTACGTTTGTAACAGGACGCTTCAGCTGATAAGCAATATCCCAAAGGGTGTTGTCTCCGTTGAGTAATTTTTGTAGGCTCCAATTTTGCTCTTTAGGAGGCTCTTTCCAAACAGGTACCTGTTCGGGTAAAATGTTGTCTAAACTCGCTTTTTGCCATTGTTGCCACAGGTGTTGAACTTTTTTGATACTTTGCTCTATCTCTTCTGAGGGCAACGGTAAAGATGATAAAATTTCAACATTAGGTTGTTTGCTGGGCAACCAACGACTGCCTGTAACTGAATGGCAAGCTAGAGAAAATAAAACTTCCTCCGCCATCGTGCGAATAACAGCTTTGGCTTGAGTGATGCTAAGCTGTTTTTGAGCGAGCCCAACGTTTAGCAGCTGGTACTCCCAAGGTTCGTTAAGAGAAGTTTCTTCCGGTACGAAGTCAGGGCAATTTTGCTTGAGAGCTCTTTGCCACCGTCGGCAGCGATGAAAACCTCCAGGAGTACAGAGGAGGTGACCGCGATAGAAGTTTAGCTTCCATTCGCTGTTGCTGCTGTTGAGAAGCCATTCTCCGGTTGCTCGTTTCTGGCTCAGCAATGCTATGTTCTGGGCTAGTTTAGGTAATGTAGACATATTAGTGGCGATCGCGCAGCTAACGGCTAAGTTATCTAGTTTACGGATCTTTACTCTTTTTAATATAGTGCTTTTTCCCCGTAAAGCTATGATATCCGTCTTAAATTTAATTTAATATTTATTTTACGAAAAACTACGCATAATTAGCATCTATTTAAACAGAGAGGACGAAAAAGCACGGAAAAAATTTAACTTTTTACAAAAAATATACCTGTAACTTAGAGTCGGTGTCTCCAATTTTACATACCTTGCACCTCTTACCAATTTGACCCAAAAGGGCAAAGCCTTAAGAAGGCGCAAGATATTGAGATTTCATTGTGCAAATTTTAATGTATGTTCATGACGTATGACCTGGATAT
>NZ_JACJUP010000186.1:0-8232 GCF_014748295.1 Planktothrix sp. FACHB-1355
TTCATAGTCTTCTGGTTTGTTTTTCTCTAAATCCTGCAATACCTCTATTGCTGCATTTGCAATCTCGCCAAACATATCAAGAGCATCGGGAGGTACATCCATGTTTTGATAATTTTGCCAGTAATTCGATTCAGGCAGCCATATTGCATAATCAAATACCGTAATGAAGTCAGGATATTTTATTAATTTTTCCAGCAGGTAAGGAGATATCTGCTTAAGGTTTCCTTCTATTCCCATAAATAACTTTACTCTTAAAAATTAGGCGGAGCGTGAAGTATATATTGATTATTCCGACAGATGCTTTATATTAAAAAAGGTATTTCACACCTGTGGGAGTGGGAAACATGAGATTCAGGATTATCGCGATCGCAACCTTAATCGCCACCATTGGATCGGCAGCAAATCCGAGTTTATCTCAAACTGACCTCAACGCACAACTCAACGCAGAACTAAAGCAAGCTGTCTGCGCCCAACAGTGGCGACGAGCGATTCAAATTATCGATCGCATGAGGGTGAGAGTACCGCAAATGGAAAGCCAACTGGTCAGCTATCGCACCCAAATGCAAACTTTAGCCAGATCTCGCACCAGGATAGAAAATTGGCCTCCTGCTTATTGTACTGCCGCTCCCACCACTCCCGCCTCTACGACTGCACCCACTCTCACGCCAACACCAGCAGCAACACCAGCAACAGGAGAGAGAACATCAGCAATAACAGGATCGGTAGCTGCTAATGAAATTAGCGCACCATTTCGAGGTAGAAGAGTTCGCGGTATAGTTGTAAATAATACTAATAACCCCGTTACTCAAGTAAAAGTTACATACAGCATTGTGCGTACAACTGGCGCTGACGGACAGCCGATACCAGAACAAGTTCTAGAAACAGGGACTGCTGCAATTCGCGGTACTATTGCGCCGGGAGGACAAGCTAATTTTGAGACTCTCGTAAATTCACAAATCAGAGGTAATCCGAAAATAGTTTCAGTCGAATGGAAAAATACTCTTGACAATTCTGATGGTGCAAATCCTCCTAGAAGACGCGCACAATAACAAATTATGGAATATCGAAATTTTTTGATAAATATATTTTTAAGTCATCCGATATCGCTATTGCACAACAGCTAGATTTGCGGGTAGAGATCGATCGCTTTTTTTGATTATTCTTCCTGTCCTAAAATTACAGGAATGTTGCGGGATGAGTGGAGTACGCGCACAATTTCGATATCCTCACCTCGATCTAAGTAGAAAATCAGATACTTTTCAAATCCTCTCACAGCCCACTTTCGCAAACCTTCTAAGCGTGAGTTTGTCACCGCAAAAGGGCTACCTATTCCTGGCGTCTTTGCTAATTGAGAGAAAGTCTGTCTCGCCGCGTCGAAAAATCTCAACGCTGCATCCTGGTTATTTTCTGCTATATAACTAAAATGTTCGTCGAGATCGAGACTTGCTCTGGGCGTAATTGCAATCCGGCGTGTCATTGTTTCTGCTTGCGGAGTCGTTCTAAAAGATCCGTGCGTTTCTGTTCCCACCACTCATCTGTCACTTCGATCGGCTCACCGCTATCCAGCCCTTCTAATAATAATTCTTCCATTTGTGCTTGTGCAAGCCGATTTTGTTCTTGATGAATTAGATGATAAATATATTCGCTAGCTGTGCTATAGCCGCCTTTAGTAACCTGATCTTCAATGAAAACCCGCATGGATTCGGGAAGTGAAATATTGACGTTTGTCATAATTTAAACCTCCATTATCAATTTATCCAAAATGGCATAATTTGTCAAATTATTCGACATAAGAAATCTGTTTTCAAGCCATCTGATATCCCTATTCTATAACGCCTGTCGAAACTTTACCGCCTGTCATCAAATAACCAATCTGTTCCACAGTCGCGGTATCTGCATCCAGTATATCAACAAATTGACCTTCGTACATAACAGCGATGCGATCGCTCATCGCCATCACCTCTTCCAACTCAGTGGAAATATACAAAATTGCCGCACCTTTTTGTCTTTCAGCTAACAAGCATTGCTGCACGTATTCCGTCGCACCCACATCCAAACCGCGTGTAGGTTGCATCGCCACAATTAATGCGGGATTGCCAGAAAGTTCGCGTGCAAGCACCACTTTTTGTTGATTTCCGCCAGACAAGTGACTAACTTTAATAGATGGATTTTCAGCGCGAATATCAAAATTTTGCATCGCCTCAGCAGCGTAGTTATTAATTATCCCATATTGCAATAACCAACGACGACAAAATGGCAGGAAATTAAAAGCTTTGAGAATGAGGTTTTTGGCAATGCTAAACCCCATCACCAAACCCATTTTCTGCCTATCTTCCGGAATATAAGCAATACTTTTTCCTCTTCCCCTCTCCCCTGGCGACGGGTATCTCTGAATACTTCCCCCAAAGATATTACGCAAAAGTGCGATCGCATCTGCCAATTCTCGCTGTCCGTTCCCATCAACACCAGCTATTCCCAATATTTCACCTGCGCGAAGTTGAAAAGAAACATCTTTCACAATAGGCAAATTTCTCTCATCCCGCACTTGCAAATTCTTGACTTCCAAAACTACATCCCCGCAGGAAAAAGCAGATTTATGCACTTGGAATAATACTTCTCGACCCACCATCAATTTAGCCAATTCCTGACTGCTTGTATCTGCCGTTTTCATGGTTGTTACAACTTGTCCCCGCCGCAAAACGGTAACAGTATCGCAGATATTCATCACCTCTTCTAACTTATGACTGATGAAAATAATCGTGTGTCCATCCCGCGCCAATTGCCGCAAAATCCCAGCCAAAACCTCAACTTCAGGGGGAGTCAATACGGCTGTTGGCTCATCTAAAATCAACAACTTTGCATTGCGGTAAAGTGCTTTGATAATTTCTACTCTCTGTTGCAAACCTATTGATAAACTTTCTACTTTTGCTAACGTATCAATATCTAAATTGTAGGAATGAGCCATTTGTGCGATCGCTCTACTTTTAGCCTGCAAATTCAAGCGCAAATCGAACTCTGTTCCCAGAATGATATTTTCCGTTACCGTCAGTTGCGACACCAACATAAAATGCTGGTGAATCATCCCAATACCATGTGCAATTGCTGTATTAGCAGAGTTAATTTTGATCGGCTTATCTTCCAGATAAATATCACCCGCATCTGGTTGATAAAGTCCGCAGATAATATTCATTAAAGTAGTTTTTCCGGCTCCATTTTCCCCCAACATGGCATGAATTGAGCCGCGACTGACGCTCAAAGTAATATTGTCATTGGCAAGAAAGTTGCCAAAGCGTTTAGTAATACCTTCCAGACGTAAATAAGCCACTCGATTTTGGATTTTGGATTTTGCGCGAAGTGGGCGTCTTGGCGGTTCCCGTCACGATGCCCACCTTCGCAAGAGAGGATTTTGGATTGGCTCCGCTTTGAACATTGTAGAGACGTTTCATGAAACTCCCCCTTCCAGCTAGAAAAGTTTTTCCTCTTTCCGGCTCCCCCTTCCCTCGTAGGGAAGGGGGCTGGGGGGTTAGGTTTTCCGAATTCGCCTCCCTAGTGTCGCTAAGCTTTCTTCAAGCAGCGAGTAAATTTCCCATTCTCCTGACAATTCTCAAATATGATTTTTTTAGTTAAAATCGCTTTTTCTGCCTGCATTGCCTTTTGCTGCACATCCTTTGGCACCATTGCCCCAAACTTACCCAGATAAAGAATTTTCGGATTTTCCAAACCAATCCGATAAATCTCGCCTTTGAGATTACCCTTAATCGCCAAATCCGCCAAATAAGCAATCCCCAAATCGATCCGCTTCACCGCACTTGTTAACACCGACTTTGGCGCTATATCGAATTGATCTGTTGTATTCCCAAAGGTATAAACTCCCTTTTCCGCAGCAGTTTGCAGTACGGCGGGAGAAGCATTATCCAACCACTGATAAATCACATCTACTCCCGTAGAAATCAACGCCAAGGTTGCTTCCTTCGCCTTAGCTGCATCGTTCCAATCACCAGTATAACTGCTCGTTATCTTAATATCCGGCTTAACAGATTGAGCGCCTAACTGAAATCCCCGCAATTCTTCATCAGTTGCTTGAAAAGATTGCGCCGCCAAATATGCCAATTTATTTGATTTTGTCATAGTAGCGCCAATGATACCGCAAATATAACTCGTTTGCAGGTGATCGATCCGCAAAGATGCTCTATTTTTTTCCTTAATTGTACCATTGACGCCGACAAAGTAAGTATCGGGAAAAAATTGCGGTGACACCTGCCGAATCGCATCATCAAATTGTCCGCCGTGAGCGAAGATTAAGTTGTAACCCCGTCGCGCAAAGTCTGACAAAACTTCTACTTGATCTGCTTGTGCGACATTTTCAACGTATGCTGTTTCGACTCCCAAATTTTTTTCAATTGCCTTCACTCCTTCATAACCTGCTTGATTCCAAGCTTTATCGGTGATAATTCCCGGTAAGGCAATTGCCACTTTAAAATTCTGCTTCGCTTGTGGCGCAGACTCTTGCTCTTGTGGTGCAGGCGTCTCGCCTGCGTTGTTTGAAGTGGAAGTCGAACTGTTAGCGCAAGCTTTCAGCAGTAGACTGGTACCAAAAGCAGCTGAAGCGTAAATAAGGAATTGACGCCGACGATAGATTCCAGACATAGAGGTTTTTGTGCGGATTGAGTGCGATCGCTCATCATTAATACAAATAAATGTTTGTATTGTAGCAGATCGTATTTTCAGATACACTATTAAAAGTTATTAGCTTATTCGAGCCAATGAGCCAATCAATTTTATTAAAACAATTACAGGCTATATCGATTACGCCAGAAAGCTTTCGTCCTTACGGTCAAGTTATTTTTGCAAGTAACGACGGCAAACTTTTCGATGCAGAGGATGCACAGTTAAACCTCCACAATGGCATTCCTCGATTTTACATTATGAGGCTGCACCGCAGAGGGCGCAAGTTCCACAAAATCACGCGCCACCTGCAATGCACTCAATGTCTCGGTTCTCTGGAAGGTAAAGATTGGTTGATTGCGGTAGCGCCTCCCAATCGCGAGATCGATCGACCGAAGTTAGAGGAAATTGCTGCTTTCCGCATTCCAGGAAATTGCTTTATCAAGTTAGAGGTGGGTACTTGGCACGCTGGGCCATATTTTGATGGGGAATTTGTCGATTTCTACAATTTAGAACTCAGCGATACAAATGTGGTAGATCATTTCACTCACAATTTTTTAGAAAGAGATCGAATAGAGTTTGAAATTGTTTAAATTCACTCCCAATGAACTTATTTGAAGCGAGAAAATTAGCCAAGCTTTTAAACCTCCCGCCGTTAGTGGGAAATACTCTTAAGGAAATTAACGAAGCCGAAATAATTAGGGCGTCAAAGCTGCAAGCAGTTCCCTGGTATGAGGAAAATTGGGATAATTTTATCAGCGAACTTGACGCCAGGTTTCTGCCCGATGATTGTCTGATTGACCTCCGCCAAAGCAATCTCACTCAGTTTTGGATACAAAACCGCGATATGACTTTTTGGGAGTTACTAGAATTTTTTCAATAAAGGTATTTGACTGTAGGGGTAATTCATGAATTATATCAAATCCGCCTTAGCTACCCCCTTTATCTTCTTTGGTATGAGAGTGCCAGAATTGTTTGTAGGGAACAAAATTAATAGTTAAGGCTTCATAATTATTTGTATTAAAGGTAACCAAGCTAAGAATATGGAACGCCAGAGCGAAAGAATTGGGGTAATAGCATTATTTACGCTGTTGGCTATAGGGAGTAGTACCCAGCTTTCAGGATTATCTACTCCACCAAGCGTATCTCAAGTCACTGCTGCTAATCCAACTGGCAATACTGTCACGATGCGGGATGTATTTTATACGAGTAACCGCTTTGGTTTCCGTTTTGTTTCGCCAAGTGGTTATACAATTGTACCTGCACAAAAGTTATCCGGTCAGCCTACTACAGTACAAGTATTAGAAATTTGGAACCAAGCAGATTATCTTAACTCTAATAATTTACCTGAATCGCCACCAATTATTAGCATTACCATTTATAATAACTCCCAAAAGTTGCCTTTAGCGAGATGGAAAGGTCAACTAAGCCGGAATGACGATCGCCCTCTCACTATCGCCGGACAACGAGCGATCGCTTACACTTCCACAGGACTCTACGAATCTGATAACGTATTATTCAGCAGTCCAGATAATCGCTATGTATTCCGGTTGCTCGTAGCGTACATCAATAAAAGCGATCGCATTCGGCAAGTATTTCAACAAGTGGTTAACAGCTTCACTTTCGATATTCTAAATCCCTCGCAACCTGTTGAGCAGTGGCGCATCAATTACAGCAATTTGCAAAACTTTTTGAATCAACGTAATTGGCAGGCTGCTGATGTGGAAACTAGAGGAATTATGTTTCGATTAGTTGATGGTAAAGGCGATTTATTATTTGACAGCAAAACCGTACTCGCTCAACTTCCTTGCGAAGATTTGCGTACTATCGATCGCCTTTGGTCAACCGCTAGCCAAAGACGGTTTGGTTACAGCGCACAACAGCGAATTTGGCAACAAATTAGCTCTCGGACAAATAACTCAAAACAGCGAGTAGAAAGATTTGGTCAAGCAGTAGGATGGCGCAGAAACACTCCTCTACCAGAAAACAACCCAGTTGGTATGGAGTTAACAGGAATTCAGTGGAAATTAGATACAGAATTAAACTATACAGCCAATGCACCTGTAGGTCATTTTCCTTGGGTGGGAGTTTCTTCGACGCGCTTGAGTGACTACCTGAGTGAGCGTTCTGCTGGTTGTGGTAGTTGTACCATTGATGCTATGAATTTGGCATCAGAGCGGTTCAATAATTATTTGCCAGCATTGTTTACCAGGCTCAAAACCTGTCGCGTTTCTTAGCTATATTCAATCTTCTCTTTCTATGACTGAACCGCTAACTATTTCATAACCCCAGCGAGGATTTTGGTTTGCTAGTCGTTTGGCGGCATCATATTCGCCTAAACGACAAAGTTCTGCTAGCTGTTGATAGCCATTCTCTCTTTGTTGTGCAAGTCTATCCCGACGCGAGTTTTCTCTTTCCTTGTCAGAAGGAATAGGACGTCCTAAATTAAAGGCATCAATCTCACCAATTTGTTTCATTTTAGCACCTTAGAAAGGAAATAAATCGACAACTTCTCCATCAATAATACCGTATCCCCATTCTGGATGTTCGGCAATTTGCCTTTCTACTAGAGTTCGACCCATCGCAGTTTTGTAAGCTGATTGTAAAGAAGCAAGACTGGGAACATCGACAACGGTATCCGATTCTTCTTCCTCAACGTTTTGCTGTTCTAAAGTCAGATTGTTTAGGGAATTGTAGCTAGATGATGAGATGGAAAATTGAGGTGCGATCGCATTCAGCTTCTGCATAACACTTTCTTTGGTAACTTGCGGTTTATCTGAGAAAGATGGTGGCAGATATGGCGTTGTAATTCCCAAACTTTTGGCTTTAATTGCTTCATCCGCAATGCGATCGCACTTTCTCAAAAAACCCTCCCACAAATCTTTTCCCAACACCGGATCTCTCAATTCGGCACGCGCTTTCGCTACTGCTTGTTCTAACGGTTCTCCTTTTTGAACGTAATATTGAATCCGTTCTTCCTCAAACGCCGGATACGGTACACCCGCTTCAATCTCCCAATCGCGTTTGATTTTTTGACTTTCTCCCAGCGGAATTCCTCTGATAAATTCATCCCAAAATGGAGACACTTCCCCTTTTCTGATATTAGCTACAATTTTATAAACCCATCCCGAAGGGTTTTCAAATCCCTCGGTTTTAGCATATTCTAACAAGGCTCGCTGAAACGACTGAAATTGCTCGGCGGATTGCCAAGGAACCCTATATTGATTGTAATCTTCGTTTTTGATAAAAAGAGGATTTTGAGTCGAGCCCAGCGGTAATCCAGACACAAATTCATCCCAAAATGGAGAGATCAAACCTTTTGTCAGCCCATCGACAATTTTAAATACCCATGCCGTAGGGTTAGTCACTCCATGTTTGTTGAAATATGTCAATAAAGCTCTTTGAAATTCTTCAAATTGTTCTGGAGATTCCCAAGGGCCATTAAACCGATAATCATCTGTAACTTTGACTGCGATCGGCTGACGCTGTGTGGGGAAAAATTTATCATTTTTAATATGTATACCAAGAATATACGAAGCGTCTCCAGCCGTTGTTTTGGTTGAGTCA
>NZ_JACJUP010000187.1:0-8128 GCF_014748295.1 Planktothrix sp. FACHB-1355
TTTGTTCAAAATATCGGTGACGGAAATGATACCCAATAAGTCACCTTGAATGACAGGCGCACGCCATACGCCAGTATTAGCAAACAACCGCGCTACATATTCCAAATTAAGGTCGGGATTCACGACAATGCAGGGTTTACTCATAATTTCGTAAACGCGCACATCTTTGGGATCTTTTCCATAAGCAACGACTTTCGCTACAACGTCTGTTTCGGTAACAATGCCGTAAGCATCTTCTGAATCGCGAGCTTCTACTATCAGCGCCCGGACTTCTTTTAGCCTCATTAGCCTGACGGCTTCAGCTACAGTTGCAGAACCGCGAACAGTAGCTACATCCTGGGTCATAATATCTTTGGCCTTCATAATTGTCCTCCTTTTAGTTGGTCGAGTTCAGCCAAATAAAGGGTTATAAGCTGTTGCAATGTTTGTCAGTATGAAAACATACTTGACTCAGATGCAATCTGCTATTGTCAGAAGACTGATTGACCAATTCAAACAGAAAATAGCTTGAATCAGTTACTGGCTTTTCAGCAAAAATTGAATCGAATTTGTCTTCGATAGCAAGGAAGAATCACGTTGTTTACAAATATTTGGTTTTAGGCATATTTGTCAATCGCTCGATGGAGACTTGATTAAAACCACGTAATATCTCCCTCAATTAATAGCGCTCGGTCAAGTTTTTATTGCAACAACTTAACCCTGCAAATATAATAACACCAAAATCAGGCTTATTGTAGCTGTTTTTACTGAAGATTATAAAATAATTATTAAAATAAACAAAATTTTTATTTGATACATATTGTCTTGGATTTGTCATTAGGTTTTTTTAAATATTTATTAAAAAGTAAACATCTAATGTTTAGACAAAATTAATGTATTTTACGACCAATGTAAATAGTAGAGGCAAAATTTAATTGCCCCTACTATAAGTTATCAAAACACCTAAAATTAGGCGATATTCGCTTGCAGAGACTTTACTCTGACATCATCAATAACCTCACAAAATTAAGTTTAACGTGCTAAGGAAAGAGACGATATTTTAAAGTATTTTCCGGTCTGTTTCAGCAGGAAAACTAAAGGTATTCGGATGGTTGAAAATGTTTTTTATGGTGTTGGCGACCAGCGCTTTCGACCAGTAAGTAAATGATTGTCATTTGATTTTCTGCTATATACGCTACCAATTGATTTAGCAACGATCGACCGCAGAATAAAATTAAACAAACCTTAACTTTTGACTAAATTACATGGCGCTAACTAGAGAGAACATCTGGTATTATAAAAACGTAAAAATTTTGAAAATTGTAGGTAAAAACATGAAAATTAGCGCTCGTAATGCTCTCAAGGGTAAGGTAAAGCAGGTTACGCCAGGAGCGGTTAATACAGAAGTAGTCATAGAAATCTCTCCTGGTGTCGAAATAGTTTCCATCATCACAAAATCTTCAGGGGAAAGCCTGGGGATTGAAGTAGGCAAAGAACTTTATGCTATCATCAAGTCAACAGATGTAATGGTTGCGGTTGATTAAAATTTACCTACGGAAACTAGCAGTTAGTCATGGTTGGCTACTAAAGTTAGGTAAATTTAGAGAAGCGAATCAGTTAACCGAACGCAAATCGATCGAGCGAGGACTCGATCGATTTCTAGCCAATGCCGATCGGCTTTGACTAAAAAGGTAGGCAATCGCTGTTCGACCGTAATAGTAACGCCGGGGCAAATCCCCATTTGATTTAGCTTGTTAAGCACCTTTTCATCTGCATCGCGAAAGCGAGTCACGATTCCCTGCTCTCCAGGTTTTAGCAACTCCAGTGGAGAAAGACAAACTGTAAAGCCTTGATTCCACATTTAAAACACCTCTGTTTGGTAAGTGTTTAATTAAACGAACTGAAATTAAATCTTTTTTAATTATGGGAAATTATCCAATGTAGTTCTATCGATTTCAGCTTTTAAATGTAAAATTGCAGATTTGAAAAATTGTTATATTTTAAATCTGCAATTTTAAATAGCTCGGTTTCTAGGGTCGAACCAGTAAATCTTTAAACAAGGTACGCTTCTTGATGCGTGCGAATCGTACAATCAGATTTAGGATAAGCAACGCAAAGTAAAACAAACCCCTTAGCCATTTGTTCGTCATCTAAGAAATTTTGATCCGACTGATCTACTTGACCTTCAACCAACTTTCCAACACAACTAGAACAAGACCCAGCGGAACAAGAGAATGGTAAATCTATTCCTGCGTCTTCAGCAGCTTTGAGAATATAAGTATCCTCATCTACATCAATTACTGTATCTAATTTGTGCTTTTTACTTTGCAAGCGCACTTTGTAGGTAGTAGCCATTGTCCTATACCAAATCGTGAAAATTTACAGAAAAACTAAAGCAAAGCAGTTTTGAGTTTTGAATTAAGTATTCATTACTCAGCATTCATTGTTGACCAAGCACTATCATTTCCTTAACTGCAAGAAACACCTGCGGGAGTGCAATCACCAGCTTTGAAAGATTTGCCACAACCGCAGCTATCCGTCGCGTTAGGATTGCTAAACTTAAATCCAGACTCAATTAAACCATCAACGAAATCAATCACAAGTCCTTCTAATAAAGATGCGCTGTTGCGATCGACATAAAAAAGCACCGAGTCTTGTTCCACAACCAAATCATCATCTTTTGGTTTACTGGTGATATCCATTTTATATTCGTAACCGCTACAACCACCATCAGCAACCGCAAGGCGCACGCCTTTGCGTACAGGAGTTGTTTCTTGTGCAGCAGTCGCTCTCAAGAAAGTGCGAAGCCGAAATGCTGCTTTTTCAGTCATATTAATCGTCATAGTCGTCATAAAATCCTCCTATTTTGATAATAATTGTAGGTTGGGTCGAGGTAACGAAACCCAACGCTGTGTATCGGGTTGTTGGGTTTCGCAATAGCTCAACCCAAGCTACAAAAGTCACTATTCCCTCATTTGTGATTTCCACATACCGGACAATGGGAATCTTTATAAGAGCGACGTTTTGCAAAATTTAGAGTACCTAAATCCATCGTTAATAATTTAGACGATAGAGTTTCTCCGACTCCAGTAATTACCTTAATTGCCTCCAGTGCAGTCAGACAAGCTAGCGTTCCCGAAACGGCTCCCAAAACACTAAAAGCGCGTTTATCCCATTCCGGTTTTTCGGGAAACAAACAAGATAAACAAGGAGTTTCGCCAGGGATAATTGTAGTTAGGTAAGCTTCCATTCCATTCATGGCTGCTTCTACCATTGGTTTGCGCCAACGCACGCAAGCAGCATTCAATAAATCCCGTTCTTCAAAGTTATGAGCGCAGTCAAGAGCGATATCCGCTTGTAACACTAAAGAATCAACATTTGCTGCGGTAACGTATTCGGGAATCGCCTCTATTTCTACATCGGGATTGATGGAAGAAAGCGTTTCTTTAGCTTTGATTACTCTGGGTTGACCTACCCAATCGTCCGTCATTAAAATCTGACGGTTCATGTCATCTAAGCGTAAATTTCCGCCTCTAACTAAAATTAATCGACCTACGCCAGCCACCGCTAAATATAGCGCAGCCGTACCGCCTAATCCCCCTACACCCGTGACTAATACAGTTGCTTGGCGGAGTTTACGTTGTGCTGATTCCCCAAAACCAGGGAGCATCATTTGGCGGTGATAACGTTCTAACTCAGTAGGTGTAAGGTTTAACACTTCAATTCTCCTTAGTCAGACTGAATTTCTGAGAGTAAGACGACATTTTTGGGTTTTTCATTGAACACTTTGAACAGTTTCTGCTCTACGCCTGTTGAAGTTAAAAATAATTCATAAGACTTTAAGAGAGCATCGCGGTACTTATCCAATTTTTCCTGCGGTTCGATATTGGGATAGTTCTCATCAATTTCACTAACGTACTGAGAGAACTTCTTCAAAATGTGCAGGCGATTAACATTCACAGTCTGCGGATCGAAAGGAAGTTGAAAAAACTGGAAATATTCCTCAGCATCCACGATTTTTTGAAAGTCAGATAAGGCTTGTGTCATTGGGCTGACTCCATTACTTTTAGCTGTTTTTTCAGGTTGTCTAACTCTCGAAATAGCTCATAGGTTCTGCCAGCTACTTCCATGATGGTCTCGAAATCGGTGGGCAAACCTTCTGCTAAATCGTGAAGTTCCATTTTTAGTTGACCACCTTTGCTGTTGAGGCGCTTAATTTGAGTTTTCAGTTCCTCAATGCTTAAGTTTGCTTGCACCATAAATTTGTTACCTCAAAGAGCGATCGACCGATTTTAGATTTTAGATTTGGGATTTTAGATTTGGGATAGACATAAATCATAAATCCCAAATCTCAAACCTAAAATTGATATTTAAACTTCTGCTACTTCGCGATAGCGTTTAGCTAATTCTACAGCAGAGTTGGTAAGTTTTTCACCTTCAGCAGCTAGTTTTTCCATCGATTCAAAGCCAAACCGTTGGGCATCTCTGAGAGTTTTAGATACCACCAAAAGGCGACCGGAAAATACTAAAGCCCAGCCAAATCCTTCATGGCTTAAATTAATCACTACCTGACAGATTAATCCAGTTTGTTGTTCTACGAGAGTTGCGATCGCACGATAAAAAGCCGTGATTCGCAATTGCGTTACCGGATCGACATCTCCTTCTACCGAGATTTTCCGTTTTTGTTCTTTACTAAGAATTAATGGCTTGATAATCAACTCATCCGACCAACTACGGTAAACACCAAGGCTATCTTGGGCGCGAATTTGGCGCACTATTTCTTGCAAGAAAGGTGTTTGAATTAGGGGCAAGTTAGTTTCTGTTACAGTCATCGTAATTTTCTCTCGTCTCTTCAGGTCAATTGGTTGAACAAATCTACATTTGTAGGGGCGTAAGGGAGGGCTTAATTGGCTAGCTTGTGGAGCAACGTGATATATCATTAAACCCGCCCCTACTAACCTGTGGAGTGACATGATATATCATTAAACCCGTCCCTAAAAACTTATCTGGTTTATTCCTCTAAGGAATCTTCAAAAGAAGCTTCCTTTTGTTGGAGTGCTTTACGCAACCAAGGTGGAGGATTACCCTTTAATGTTTGTACTAACTTGTTGAGTACATCAGTAATTAAATCCTCCTCACTTTTTGACTTAACTGGTGTTACCCGCTTGCGAATTAATCTGGCGGCTGCACTTCCTCCGATCGCAGCGACATAAACGATCGTGCAATCAGATACAGCTTCCAGTTTGGGAACGAGTTTATCTTCGTTACCATCTTCTTTCAGGTCGCCACCAAAAGTCAGATTATCTACAAATTCATAACCTTCTGGCGACACTTCATAAACTGCCATTTGTTTTGCCCAGCCGAAATGGGCATCAATATGAACTAAGTCATTGGTAGCAAAAGCAATTTTCATGGCTTCTCTCCTTTTTAGTGTTTGGCTTTCGATTCCTCTTGTTCGAGGAGAAGATTGCCAAGATTAAATAAAAACTCAATAGTGCCGCGATAACCAACAGTCGTAAAGTAACCGTTGCCTAAGCGATCGAAGATTGGCATTCCTTGCCTATAAAGAGGAATTCCTAGCTTTTTGCTAACTCGTTTACCGTTAGAATTAGCAACTAATAAATCCGCACCGACTGCCAATTTTTCTAAGTCATCTAAGTCTCCAATTATAACCGATTCAAGCGGAAGAGATTCCAGTACGGGAGATTGAGTTGTAGTGACAGCAGCTTGGATTTGCGCTCCCATTTCCTGTAAAAAAATGCTAGTTGAATACAGCAAATCTGGCTCTAGCGCCAGCGATACTCGCTTGCGTCCGAAATAGAAATGAGTATCCAACATAGCATCTTGCAACTGGCGACGCTGACGCCGAAACTTTTCGGGAACGGGACACTCACTTAATTGCGATAATTTCATTAGAAATTCATCTACCGCTTGCAATCCAGTGAGTCGCGAAAATACTTGATATTCCGTACCAAATCGCTGTTGTAAAATCTTTGCCGCACCCCGCATACTTTCGCCAAAAGCGAGGGTAAAAGCAGATGCACCCACACGCTTCAAATCTGCTAAACTTGTTCCTCCCGTTGTTGTGGCGCTATACTCTCCATCGGATAAGTGACCGTCAAGAGATTCCGAGAGGTCGGGAACTGCGATCGCATCCAATCCAAAAGCAGTGACGATCTCCTTAATTTCCTCTACATCGCCTGGGGTAAACGCAGAACCTACTAACAGGGTAACTTGATTGGTTTGCTTTTCAGCTGCGATCGGCACTTCTTTTACAATACCTTCTACCGCCGCCGCAAAACCATCTTGCAATGCGCCTTTAAAATCGGGAGTCGAACAAAAAATAACAGGTACATTACTTAAATCTGGGTGACGTTTTTTCAGCGTTCTGAGGATGCCTTCCATATCATCCCCTCGCGTTTCCGTTAACCCAGTCGTACAAAGTCCGATAATTTCCGGTTTGGCTTTTTCTAATAAGGTTAAAATCGCCATTTCTATATTTTCTTCTCCCCCTAAAATCGTCGTGACTTCCGTCATCGCTGTGGTACTTAAAGGGATAGCTTCTCGAAAGTGCCGTACTAGCAAAACTTTCGCAAACGCCGTACAACCTTGGGAACCATGAAACAATGGCATCGTTCCTTTTAAACCTAAGAATGCTAACGCCGCACCCAAAGGTTGAGATTGTTTAATTGGATTGATTGCAACAGATTTTTTGGGTGAGATTACAGTAGCCATCGTTCGATTTTGGATTTTGGATTTTAGATTTTGGATTGAAGATTATTCGATTTCAGATTTTGGATTTTGGATTGAAGCTGTAGGGTGTTTCAGATAGATAATTTTCGGAGACATCATTAATTTTATTGCTTTGACGCGCCCTACTTTACTAGCTTCTGCCAATCTAAAATCCAAAATCTAAAATCTAAAATTCCCAAGGTGCTGGTTGACGAACTTGCGCCCAAACCGGACTGTACAAAGCTTCATCTAATTCTCTCGCCATTTCCACCATACCTGAATAACCTGAGTAGGGATGATGGCGTTCTTGGTTGATATCAAGGAAAGGTATTTTCGCTTTCAAAGCCGTGTATTGGTTGCGTCCTCCCGCAATCAACATATCTGCTTTGGTTTTCTCAATTACTGTGAGGATTTCGGCAGCGTTGCCTTTCTCCAACATCATACCATCTTTACCCAACAATTCTTTAATTTTTGCCTTATCTTCTTCCGTACTTTTCTTCGTACTGGTGGCAACAACTTCCATACCTAAATCTTTGGCAGCGGAAATAATCGACCAACTTTTTACACCGCCAGTATACAATACAACGCGCTTACCTGTTAATCTAGCGCGATAAGGTGCTAAAGCTATATTTAATTTTTCCGTTTCTTCCGCAATTAATTTTTCCGTGCGTTCTTGCAAGTCGGCATCGCCAATTTTTTGGGCAATATTTCGCAAGCAGCGATTCATGTCATCTACACCATAAAAAGATTCCTCAATGTAAGGAATACCGTATTTTTCTTCCATCTTTCTGCCCATGTTGATCAGCGCTTTCGAGCAGATCATCACGTTAAGTTTGGCGCGGTGGGCAGCGCAGACATCATGGTAACGAGCGTCACCCGTAATTTTAGCTAAAACGCGAATGCCTAACTTTTCAAATAAGGGAAGAACGCCCCACAATTCCCCAGCAATATTGTACTCGCCAATCAAATTAATGTCGTAGGGTGTAGTATATTCCGGTTCTCTTGTACCGACTACATATTCTAATAATGCCTCGCCACCGATGCGGTTGCCGAGGTTTTTACTACCGACAAAGCCTGGAGAATTAACGGGAATAATAGGAGTACCTGTTTTCTTGGCAGCAGTTTCGCAAACTGCATCTAAATCATCGCCAATTAAGGCTGTAACGCAGGTGGAATAAACGAAGACTGCCGCAGGCTTGTAGCGTTCTTCAACTTCTAGAATAGCTTTATAAAGCTTTTTTTCTCCTCCGAAAATAACATCATTTTCACTCAGATCGGTGGTCAACCCAACTTTATAAAGATGGGAACCAGAGGAAAGACTACCGCGACTGCCCCAAGAATTACCAGCACAAGCGATCGGCCCGTGGACTAAATGAGCCACATCTGTAATTGGTACGAGGGCGATGCTTGCACCGTC
>NZ_JACJUP010000188.1:0-8064 GCF_014748295.1 Planktothrix sp. FACHB-1355
AAACCTGGGTTGTGGTTAGCGCCAAATAATTCTGGGCTGCATTACGACTCTTACGATGAGGCAGGTAAGCGTTATAACGCGCCTTTAGAGAAATTCTTTGAAACTCAAGAGCGATGGGTACATATTACTTGGGTCAAACAGGGAACCGAGTACAAATTTTACCGTAATGGCGAACTGTTTGATACTAAGCCAGCACCAGAAACCGTTTATACCAAAAGTGATAGCAGCTATTGGATCGGAAAAGTCGATAATTTTTGGCAAGGTGAAATTGCGGAAGTTGCGGTCTGGAATTACGCTCGATCGCCAGTAGAAATCAAAGATGCCGTGTACGATCGCTTATTTGGAGTCGAACTGGGATTAGTCGGTTATTGGCCTTTGAATGAAGGCTCCGGCGATACAGCAAAAGATAAAACGGCGCGTGCCAATAACGGTATAATTAACCAAGCAACCTGGGGTCAGCAATACTTCCTCAAACCAGTCGATCGCATCCTGCGTACTCAACAGTATTTGAGCCTACCTTGCCTGAATTTTAATGGCAAGAATAGTTATGTGGAAGTCCCAGCCCATAGCAATCCAACTGACGCTGTTACAGTATCAGTCTGGGTAAAAAGCAACACGCCCAATTGGAACGAAAGTGGATGCTTAATCGAAAAACAAAATGCTTACAGTTTGCATCCCGAAGCTGGGGGAAAAACGCTCGTTTTTTCTATTTATTGCGGCGGTTGGAAATCTCTTAAGATTACACCGGAGATAGACATTACCCAGTGGAATCATTATGCAGGCACTTTTGATGGCAAATTAACTTGTTTATATATTAATGGAAAATTCGCTGGAAACATGGGCCAAGCTACTCAAAAAATTGATGCCAGTAATAGCGCTTTCTGTATAGGCAAAGATCTCAACTCTGCCAAATATTTCAATGGCACCGTTGCGGAAGTTCAAGTCTGGGATAGAGCGCTCAGCGAAAAAGAAATTCAAAAATATATGTCTGCCAATCCAGCCAATGAGCCGGGATTGCTGGGCTACTGGCCTTTACATGAAGGCGCTGGAGATACAGCAACAAACCTGGCGAAGAATGGCGAGACAGGCAAAATTACAAAAGCCACTTGGGAGCGCCAAGTATTTAACAAGCTTGCTCTCATTAGCAGGGACGATTTTACCGCAATAAAGAATGAAAAATTCATCAAAACAGCCCTTTACTTTGATGGGCAAAACGACCATATTGTATTGCCAGAAATGAATGTTGATTATGCACAGGGTTTTACAGTCGAAGCCTGGGTATATTACAACAGTTTCAAATCTTGGTCGCGCATTATCGATTTCTTTAACCTGCCAACTAACACAGATAAGATAGTGTTTGCAAATGTCGAATCGACAGATACTCTGGCTTTAGATATCAAACGCGGTAAAACCGAGCAAAGAATTACAGCCGACAAAGTGCTGGAAACAGGGAAATGGATGCACCTAGCTGCCACAGTCGATGCTTCCGGAAATGGGAAACTCTACAAAAACGGTCAAGAAATTAAATCGGGAAAAATGCACCTACCGGAAAGTCTGAATCGGACCCAGAACTATATCGGTAAAAGTCACGGTTCGGGAGATGGTTATTTTGACGGTCGGATAGCGGAAGTGCGCGTTTGGAACCGCGCCAGGAAAGCAGAAGAGTTGCAACAAGATATGAATCGCCGTTTGGCGGGTAACGAAACGGGACTGGTGGGTTATTGGCCTTTAAATGAAGGAAGTGAAAATCGCGTTTTTGATAAAACCAGTAATGGCAAACATGGTAGGATTGACGGAGCAATTTGGCCGCAAATTTCCGAATCGGATTATTTGCAATCTGTTTTGAGCGTGCATAAGCATAATTTTTATATAAGGTTAACAGATCCATTCCGGCGGAGTACCGCGCAAAACAATGAGGAATTTACGATCAGTTTCTGGGTCAACCCTTTAGTTCTCAATGATGGTAATTTTTACGGATTAATGGGTATTTATGTCAAACCTTCATTGTTTGTTGGGCCAAATAATAATGCTTTGTACTTCACTATTCCATCGGGCAACACGGAAAATACTGTCAAACCAAAAAAGATTTATGCTGAGTTTTTGAATAACTTTTTTGAAGCTCCAAATAAATGGGTTCATATCGCTTGGGTTAACCGGGGCAAGGAATTGAACTTTTACCGCAATGGCGAACTGTTTGCAACTAAACCTACTCCAGAAGATTTTCACAGGAGATCGATCGGCGCTGAATTTTATCTAGGAATAATACCTTTAGTTCTTGGGGCACAATCATGTCCAGAAACAAAAGTAACCAAGGACAATAAAAATTTCTTCGGTCAAATTAGCTATATGAGCTTCTGGGATCGTGCTTGCTCTCAGGAGGAAATTAAGGCCAATATGCACCGCCGTTTGGTGGGAAATGAAGCAGGATTGGTTGGTTATTGGCCTTTGGATGAAGGTGGCAATATAATCTACAACAGAGTTAACCCTGGCTATGGAATCGGACTGAGGGATTTTGCTTTAGATATTTGGGAGCGACAACTATTTTTTACCAATGAAGTTCTGGGTGAGCCTAAACCGCTGGAAGTGGCAGAGAAAATCTCTGAGGAAGAAAAGAAAACTTCGGAGATGCAACAGAAGATTGCGGAACTAGAAAAGCAGATTTCTGAGCAAAAACAGAAAATTACTGAACTAGAGAAGCAAAATTCTCAGCAAGCGCAGAAAGTAACTCAACTCGAACAGCAAAATTCTCAACAGGCGCAAAAAGTTACGGAACTCGAACAGCAAAATTCTCAGCAGGTGCAGAAAGTAACTCAACTCGAACAGCCGAATTCTCAGCAGTCGCAAAAAGTTACTGAACTCGAACAGCAGAATTCCGCGCAGACTAAGAAAGTTACTGAACTCGAACAACAGAATTCTCAGCAAGCGCAGAAAGTTACTGAACTCGAACAACAGAATTCTCAACAGGCGCAGAAAGTTACGGAACTCGAACAGCAGAATTCTCAGCAGGCGCAGAAAGTTACGGAACTCGAACAACAGAATTCTCAGCAGTCGCAAAAAGTTACGGAACTCGAACAGCAGAATTCTCAACAGGCGCAAAAAGTTACGGAACTCGAACAGCAAAATTCTCAGCAGGTGCAGAAAGTAACTCAACTCGAACAGCAGAATTCTCAGCAGTCGCAAAAAGTTACGGAACTCGAACAGCAGAATTCTCAGCAAGCACAGAAAATTTTGGAATTGGAGAATAAAAATTCGGCAATGGCACAAGAAAATTCTCAACTCAAACAAAAGAACTCGGAACAAAAGAAGAAAAATTCGGAATTGTCGAAGAAGATTGCCGAGCAGGAGCAGAAAAATTCTCAACTGGAAAAAGAAAATTCACAACTCAAACAGAACAACTCAGAGCAGGAGCAGAAAATTGCCGATCGCGACCAGAAAATTTCGGAACTGGAGCAAAAAATTGCTGAGTTAGAGAAGAAAAATTCTGGGCTAGAAGAGCAAGAGCAACTAGGGGTGACTCCTAAGAATGGGTGTCAAGAAGTGGAGAAACTGCAACCTATGGATTTGAAGAGCGAATCGTATTTTGGGGAAGAGGTTGCTATTAGTGGAGAATGGGCGATCGCAGGATCGCGCAAAGCTGATGGAGTGGGCGTTCAAGATGCTGGGATTGCTTATATTTTCCAATTGCAGGATCGGAAGTGGCAGCAAAAACAATTGCTACAGCCGATCGATTTGGGTGTCGGCGATCAATTTGGCTGCGCTGTGGCTATTCGCGGGGAGTGGGCGATTGTCGGCGCACACAAAGCCGATGCTTCCGGTATTCAAGATGCTGGATCTGCCTATGTTTTCCGATTGGAAAACGGGGTATGGCAGCAAAAACAGAAGCTGCAAGCAACTGGTTTAGGTGTCAATTCTAACTTCGGTAAGGGAATAGCCATCAGTGGAGAGTGGGCGATGATCGGCGCATCCCACAGTCAAGCTTTTGATGTTGCAAATGCAGGTGCTGCCTATGTTTTCCGATTGGAAAATGGGGTGTGGCGGCAAAAACAAAGGCTCCAACCAGTTGACTTAGGCATCAATCAATGCTTCGGTCATTCGATCGCCATCAGTGGAGAATATGCTTTTATTGGCGGAGGCGATCGCTACGCATCAGCAGGTATCAAACGTCCGGGAGGTGTTTATATTTACCGTCTGGAGAACAATGTGTGGCAACAAGTACAGAAACTGCCATCTCCACAACCAGATGATAACGATTTGTTTGGCTACTCTGTTGCTGTTAGTGGAAAATACGCTTTTGTGGGGGCAGTTAATACGATCGTCTCCCATATTTCCAGTGCGGGAACTGTCTATGCTTATCAATTGGAAAACGGAGTTTGGCAGCTAAAACAGAAACTGCAACCTAATAGCCCCGATTATTGCAGCTTTTTCGGTGCATCTGTATTTATGAGCGGCGAAGTTGCGATTGTTGGTTCAACCCGTGCCGATTCTATTAACTTTAAAGATACTGGTGCTGCCTATCTTTTCCACTTAGAAAATGGAGTTTGGCAGCAAAAACAAAAACTGCAACCTAGCGATTTGCATTACGAAAGCTACTTCGGTTTCTGTACTGCGATCGATCGGGAGTGGATTTTTGTAACTGCTTCGTGGGCAGATACGTCAAATTTCAGACGAGTTGGTGCTACCTACATTTTTCAAGTTCAATAGATATCTCCTCCAAAAGAATCTCTCTCGGCAGGCAGGATGCCTACCCCACAAGAATTTTTGGAGATTGACAAGTCATAACCGTTCAACCTCTTTATTGCAATCAAATAATGATTTATACCAGTAGAAAAGATTGCTTACAGATTTTTCGGCGTCAGTCTCCCGTAACGGTGTTGGGGCCATACAAACGGGCGGTAATTTGGGTACAGGGGTGCGAGTTTGCTTGTGCGGGCTGTATAGTTCCAGAATCCTGGGATGAAGCAGGTGGAGAAACGATCGTCCTGGAAGAATTGGCAGAATGGATTCTCGCGCAACCGGATATTGAGGGAATTACGCTTTCTGGTGGGGAACCGATGCGTCAAGCAGCAGCTTTGGTGAGTTTAATTGACACAGTTCGTCGGTCTAAAGATTTGGGTGTAATGTGCTACACGGGCTACCGTTGGGAACAACTGCAACAGCAGGGAACAGAGGCGCAGAAGTCTTTGCTCGATCGCATCGATTTGCTTGTTGATGGGACTTATATCGAATCAAAGCATGAGGACTTATTGTGGCGGGGGTCTAGCAATCAGCGATTGTTGTTGCTGAGCGATCGATACGAGCAAGTTTTAATGGCAGAATTGGCAATGGGCGATCGATCGGCTGGGATGCAATTCGCAGTCGATCTTACAGGCGCGTTCTACTTTACTGGCGTTCCTGCTAAAAAAGGCTTTCGAGAGGAGTTTGCCGCCCGAATGCAGCAACATGGCATTACCATATAAAAGTCAAAACAACTAAAATCTAAAATCCAAAATCCAAAATCTAAAATCTAAAATTCTTATGAGTGGCAGTCCCAAATTTTCAGAGGCAGAAATTGCTGAGTGGAAGCAAAAAATTTTAGCAGCAGAACGTCAGCGGCGAGCTGAAGCAGAAGCAAAACGAAGACAGGAAGCGGAAGAGCAAGAGCGACAGCGGCAATTGGAAATGTCTCGTTCCCAAACTCAAGTACGGGTAAATGTGTTGCTCTCTGATATGCAGTGGCAGTGGGCAAATCTTTATCCGCAAGAAGCAATAATATTGCAATCTCGCTGTCAGAATCAATTAGAGCCGATCGCGCAAGCAACGTCAGAAATCCAACTGCTATCGATATCAGAAGAATTGGTCAAAATCGAACAGGCATTCCAAGAGGCATTGCAACGCAAGCGGCGGGATGAGGAAGAAAAAAGACGACAAGCGGATATCGATCGACAGTTATTTGAACTGCAAGAATTAGAACGGCGAGTGGCGCAAACACCCGATGCGGAAGCGATGAAATTCGATCCGGCGGGTCGCCAACAGGTACGCAGCGTATTTCAAAAAGTGCGGGATGCGATCGCAACGGGCGACCCGGCGGCGGTGCGCCGACCTCTGACAGAAGCAACTGCTCTTGTTCAGAAGCACGTCCGTCAAATTGTTCACGGAAAAACAGACTCGCGACACCTACAAATACAGGCAAATCGGCAATTGTCAGAACTTCAGGTCATTTTGGCCGGTTTGAAGGCCGATCCGGTTGTGATGCGCTGGCAAGGGGGAGCGGTAAAAGAACTGGAAAATCAGATAAGTCTAGCTCAACAAGCGATCGCACAAGGTCAAATCAAAGAAGTAATCGCTTACTTAAGCGAAAGTCGTCGTCACTCGCAAACAATTATAGAGAACGCCAACACAGCTCAGATGCAGGCAGAACGACGCGATTACATTGCCGATAGCATTGCACAGACATTGCAGGCAATGGGTTTCAGCATTACCTTTCATCAACCGGAACATCCCAATCACCCCGCTAGCGCTACAATCCTGGGAGCCACTACCAATACCGGTAAAGGAATTAGCGTCAGCGTCCCCATCGCCGGACAGGTGTTTTACGATGTAGACGGCTATGCGAAGCAGAGCGTAGCTACAGTTGATGGCAATGCGGCTGCTGTGTGTGACGAAGCGGAACAGGTGCTGACGGAGATGCACGCTGCCTTAGAGAACAAATTTGGTGTCAAAATGGGTGAAGTTCTCTGGCAGGGGAAAGACCCCAATCGCATCCTCCGTCAAGCGGAACAGTTGCCGAGAGGAGAGCGATCGCGCCGTCGCAGTTTGTAACGATCGACTCAACAGCCTTTTTGCCAGAAAATAGATTTGAATGTACGATCGCGAGCAGTAAGTACGATGGTTAAATCAGCCCCGAAACTTATAACTGTCGATGAGTTCCTGACGGAGTATGGTAATAACCCTCGTTATGAGCTAATTGATGGGGAGTTAATTAATTTGGAACCGACTGGACCGCACGAACAAGTAGCAGCTTTTATTGGGCGAAAGCTAAATGTGGAGATTGACCGTCTCGATGCGACTTACTTTATCCCACACCGATGTCTCGTTAAACTGCTAGGAACGGCAACAGCTTTTCGTCCTGATGTAATTGTGTTGGATCGCACTCAATTAGTCAATGAACCGTTGTGGCAACAAGAACCTGTAATTGCTTTGGGAGCTTCCATTAAACTTGTCGTTGAAGTCGTCAGTACAAACTGGCAAAATGATTATGCCCGTAAGGCCGAGGATTATGCAGAGTTAGGCATACCTGAGTATTGGATCGTAGATTATCTTGGTATTGGTGGAAAAGAGTACATCGGTAAACCCAAACAGCCAACTATCACAATTTGTACTCTGGTTGAAGATGAGTATCAAAAACAATTGTTCCGAGCGGGCGATTTGCTTGTTTCCTCAATCTTTCCAGAGCTGCGATTGCCAACAGGCCAAGTCTTCGCAGCAGCACAGTAAGTAGTATAATACTGTTTTGCTGTATTATATTTTCAGAAGTTACCCACAGGAGAGCGATCGCGCCGTCGCAGTTTGTCAGAGCAGCCGTAGGGTGGGCAATGCCCACCGCAATGGCCGATCCCAAGTTGCACTAAAGTAAAGGAGACGAAGTGATGTCTCTCGCAGAACAATGGTACGCCCAGCAAATGCAACGTCATCAAGAATTTCGCCAACGTCAACAGTCGGTTGCTAGCTTTCTAGAGGAAACGCGATCGCATCAGCAGCGAGTTTGGCTGGAAGAGCGACAGAAGCGGGCCGCTTTTATGGCTGCTTTGCGGCATTCTGTTTGGGGAAAAACGCCCAGTCCTCAGAATGGCGATAAAGATGAAACTGGATCGGGTCAAACCAACAAACCTCAAGAAGTAAAGTGGGAAACTCTCTGGCAAATTGGCACTCCTGGAGTGCAGGAATTTCCCCAGACAGGCGGCGGAATTCAGATATTTAACTACGATGTGGAGAGAGACCCCAATTCGACCGCTCGCCCCCAAATGCCCGGTTGGATTGGCGTACCTGCAATTTTGCCATATGTCAGACCGCTGACAACCGCCCAAC
>NZ_JACJUP010000189.1:0-8138 GCF_014748295.1 Planktothrix sp. FACHB-1355
CCTGTTGTTTTGAGTTTTGTGGTTCTGACAAGGCATCAATAGCATTAGCCAGTATATTTAAAAATACCTGGTTCAATTGTGCTGGGTAACACTCAACTAAAGGTAGATCGCCATACTCTTTAATAACCTGAATACCTCGTTTCAAACGATTATTTAAAATTAATAACGTATTTTCGATTCCCTCATGAATATTAACTAGCTTCATCTCAGATTCATCCAGACGAGAAAAGTTTCGCAATGATAACACAATTGCTCTAATCCGCTCAGAGCCTACCTTCATCGATAACAGAATTTTTGGTAGATCGTCTATTAAAAAGTCTATATCTATCTCTTCAATTTTCTCTTGAATTGTAGGAATTGGCTCGGGGTAATGCTGTTGATATAAATAAATTAATTCCAGCAAATTGTCAATATAATTACTAGCGTGTTTGAGGTTGCCATAGATAAAGTTGACAGGGTTGTTAATTTCATGAGCGATGCCAGCAACCAGCTGTCCCAAACTCGACATTTTTTCAGTTTGAATAAGTTGAGCTTGGGTTTGTTGAAGTTCTTGGAGCGTGTTTGTCAGTTCTTGCGTCCGTTCTTCTACTCGCTTTTCTAGTGTTTGACGAGCTAATTCTAGTTCGTGGGTATATTCTCCGATCCATTGCACTAGCTGATTTAAGGAAGTTGCTAATAACCCTACTTCATCGTCTGTTGTAACTGGACTGCGAAGAGCAAAATTGGACTCCAAAACGATCGCTCTGGCAACTTGAGTTACCGCTTCTAAGGGACGAGCGATCGCACGACTGGTAATGAGTGCTAACGCTACGGCGATCGCCATTGACAGCAACATACTTGTCACAATAATTTGTCGCCTCAATAACTCGGCTTGTTCGAGCCGAGCGTTGGCGAAGCTCTGTTGGCTTGCGGCGATTTCTTTGAGTTTAGTTAAACTCTCTGAAAGTCGATCGAACTTAACACTTAGTTCTGTGGCTCTTTTGCTTCTGATAAAAGTCAATATTTGTTGCTGCGCTACTTGAATTTGTCCTGCTTGCAAGTTAGGTGGATCGATTTGTTGCCACAGAGATTTAATTAACTGGTTGTATGATTCAATATTAACTTCGTAATCTTTCAATAAAGCTGTTAAATCATCAGATTTTATTGCTAAGTTAATAGGACGGCTATTTAAAAAAGATTCAAATTCCGATAACAGTACCTTAACTCGCTCCACATCTCCCAAAAATTTGGCACTTTCGTAGTCAAACCAGATTGACTCTCCCAGTATCGTTACAAGCTTCTGGGGATGCGATCGCACTACGCCAACCGCATTTTCTAAATCGCTGAGGAGATGCTGCTGCCGATCGGCGATCTTTAATTGCTCTCTAGCCTGGTTTTGGTAGTAATCTCCAATTACTAGCCCAACAGTTGTTCCTAAAACCGCTATTCCAATAGCCAAGGAATAGCCATAGCCAATTTTTTTGGCTATACTCAAGCGAGGAATAATATGTTTGATAGCATCTTTGGTTAATAAAGAGTTCAAACTCAGCACGTTCTCCTAACCTACGCTTAATAGTTAGCTATCTACTGGATAAAATTCCCCTGTCCGATCGTTTTGTAAACTTCACGAACCATGTTGTAATCAGAATCATTTGCCGGAACTAATTTAGAACCTTTATATTTCCCCTCCGCAACCGACAAAAGACTTTGCAGCAACTTGTCTTTATTTTTAACCATCCGATCGCTAATTTCTGCAACCAAGTCATAATTTAACTTGCTATTGACAACAAATAGATCGTCGGGTAGAAGCGGCCCTTTTGCTATTATTGGCAATGTATTCTCAGACAAACCTTCATCCTGGAGAAATTTTTCACACTTCACGGCAGACCCTCCCCAAGCATCAACCTCGCCTTTCCTTAAGGCTGGTAGTCCCTTACTTCCCAACATCAATATCTTGAGGTCGGATTTAGGATTCAATCCAGCATCAATCAATAGTTTTGTTGGGCCGAGATGACCGCTAGTAGAACCTATCTCCCACATAGCAATTTTTTTACCTTTTAATTCCTTGACAGAACCAATCTTGCTGTTTGCTGAAACACAAATGACTGTGCGATAGTTTGGTCGGGTGATGCCAATCACAGGAACTGCATTTGTCCTGGCACGCATAACCACATATTCTGAAGGCCCAGTGAGAACGAAGTCCACCCGATCTGACTGTAATGCTGCTGCTGCTGCCACATAGCTTTCCACAGGAACAAACTCAATTTTCTTTTCTAATACCTGCTCTAGTGCTATCCGTAATTCTCCATAATCGCGCTCTAATTCTTCAAGGTTTTGAGCATCTGTGACTGTAAATCGAAGCTTTTGTAGGTAATTTCCCGTATTCTCATTGCTAACTCTACCATTAGAGGTTTTTGTGGCTGTACAGCCTGCAATTAAGAATAAGCAGTAATAGAAAAAGTGGCGACGTTTCATAATTTTTAACATGACTTGTTATAGAGGAAAGGATAGTAAATATGGAAATTATTATGAATTATAGCAATTTTTTTAAAGCAGACGAGCTTGAATTTTTCGCTTAAGATATAGATGAGCTTTAGCTTATATCAGCGGCTTTCTAAATATTAGTTCAAAATTTAACCTACTTTTAAACAGTTTATTACTAAAAGATAACCATATTTTAACAAAATGAAGCAGAGAAAGTTAGTTTACCAATCATTTAGATATCGATTTTAATTTGGATTCTCTTAATCTTAATTTGTATAGATTTAATGAATCTTCATATTCTTTAGATAAATATGATAATTTTAAATATAATTTTGTAAAATCTGAGACTATTGGTAGATGAAAAAGTGAAAATTAAAAACAGAAATTTTTGTTGCCGATGACAGGCAAAAAAGTTCACAAGATTACTAAAGGGAGCATTTCATGTCCGTATTGCTGAACGAGCTGAAGGTAAATCCGCCTGGAACAGACGATTATTACGAATATATAGAACTAAAAGGGCTAGCCAACGAAGCGTTGACAAATTTATACTTGGTGGCGATCGATGGAGATTTGGGCGATCGCGGCAAAGCCAAATACGTACTGAGCCTTGGTTCTCAAACTCTGGGCAGCAATGGATTTGCGATCGTTCAAAATGGGGGTTATACAGTTCCCGCTGCTACCAGAGTCATCACCGACACCCGGCTGAGCGGTTCTGGCGCTCTGGAAAACGGCTCTAATTCTTTCCTACTCATCAACAGTTCGATCTCTATTAACCAAAGCACAGATTACGACATCAATGATGATGGCATCTTGGAACTGCCAACAGGTGCCACCATAGTCGATGCTGTGGGATGGTCGGATGGCGACAGCGGCGACCTCGTTTACGGAGGCGTTTCGCTCACTCAAAGTTCTGGCACCCCAGACGCCGCCACCCGCTTTCAAACAAATAATACCGCTAATTCTGCTGCCGCTTGGTACAATGGCGACCTATCGGGAACAACAGCTAATTCTCTAACCTACGATCTGGCTACAGTTAGCGCCAACTTTCCCACAGGCGGCGCTTTAAGTCCGGGGAATTTAAGTTTTCCAAACCTTGCTCCTACTATTAGTGTTATTGCGCCTTTATCGGGTGTAATTGGCGATTCGACAAATCCCGGCGTTTCGTTTACCGTTAGTGATGCCGAAACCAACGCTAGCGCTCTAACTGTAACGGCTACCAGCAATAATGGCACAGTTGTTTCCAATGGCAACATCACGGTGACTGCGGGAACGGGGGGAAATCGGACTTTAAATCTCAACCCGCTAGGTGTTGGTTATGCCGATATTACCGTAACCGTAAGCGATGGTTCTGCCACAACACAAACAATCCTCAAATATGCCGCTTCCGCCGGAGGTGGTGGCAATACGCGATTCCATACTGGTGCAAGCGATGCCTCAACTGCGATCGCTCTAGATTCCAATATCATGCTCGTTGCTGACGACGAAGATCAAAAACTGCGTCTGTACGATCGCAATAACTCTGGCTTACCCATCAATCAATTTGATTTTACTTCTTCGTTAGGTTTAACAGATATTTCTGGCGGCGTACCGAGAGAAGTTGATATTGAAGGCTCTACCCGCGTCGGAAATCGCATTTTTTGGATCGGCTCTCACAGTAATTCCGGTACTGGCGGTTCGCTTCGTCCTAACCGCAACCGCATATTTGCTACGGATATTTCTGGTAGCGGTACTAGCACTACATTAAGCTACGTAGGTCGCTACGACAATTTGCGGACGGATTTGATTAACTGGGATAGCAATAATATTCACGGCAAAGGTGCTAATTATTACGGACTAGCTGCCAGTGCTGCCGTTGGCAAAATACCCGAAGCTAGCGATAGTTCTGGCTTCAATATTGAAGGTTTAGCAATGGCACCGGGAAGCACTACAACTGCCTATGTTTCCTTTCGAGCGCCGATCGAACCTACCAGTGTCCGCACTAATGCGTTGATCGTTCCGGTGACTAATTTTGATACTTTAGCAATGAGCTCCGGTGCAGCGGGTTCAGCCACATTTGGAGCGCCGATCGAACTCGATTTAGGAGGACGCGGTATTCGCAGCATTGAAGGTAACGGTAATGGATTTTTGATTGTTGCGGGTGCTGCTTTCAGTCCAGCCGGAGAAGCACCGAACGATTTCAGGCTGTACACTTGGAGCGGCGATCCCTCAGATGCACCGCAAATGCGAGATACCAATTTGACTGGGATGAATCCAGAGGGAATTGTCGAATTACCCAGCGGTTCAATTAATGCCTCCAATCAAATTCAATTAATTAGCGACAATGGCGATAATGTCTGGTACAACGATGGAATTGCTGCCAAAGATTTGACAGAAGATAATTTCCAGAAATTCCGCAGCGATTGGGTGACGTTGGGAAATATTGTCGCCTCTCCATTAATTAATGAAGTAAATGTCAATCCGCCTGGAACGGATAGCAATTACGAATACATCGAACTCAAAGGATTAGCCAAGCAATCGTTAGCTAATTTGTATTTGGTAGCTGTTAGCGGCAATAACGGCGAACGCGGCTTAGCTAAATTTGTGAAAAACTTAAATTCGCAAAGTTTTGGCAGTAACGGATTACTGGCAATTCAGAATGGTGGCTATACAGTTCCTACTGGTACTACTGTTGTCACCGATACTCGACTGAGCGGAATGGGATTTCTGGATAATGCCACTAACTCATTCCTGTTAATTAACAGTCCGACTGCGCTTACCGAAAACACTGACTACGACTCTGATAATGATGGTGTTTTAGAACTGCCAACAGGTGCCAAGATTATGGATGCTGTGGGGTGGTCCGATGGCGATAGCGGCGATCTCGTTTATGGGGGAGTTTCCCTCACTCAAAGTTCTGGCACGCCAGATGCAGCAACTCGTTTGCCGACAAATAGTACTCCCAATTCAGCTGCGGCTTGGTACAATGGCGATCTATCGGGTTCGGCTAATTCGGTTACTTACTCTAGCAGCCAAGTTAGCTCGAATTTTCCGACTGGAGGAGCTTTGACGCCTGGGGATGTAAATGTTCCTAATACCAGTGGCACTAGCAGTAACGATACTCTGACTGGAAATTCGCAGAATAACGTTCTGGTGGGACGCGCAGGTAATGATGTCCTACAGGGATTGGGAGGTAATGACTTTTTAGATGGTGGTGATGGGAACGATACTTTGTATGGAAATCAAGGTGCAGATAGCTTGATTGGCGGTGCGGGTGTCGATAAATTCGTATTGGCTGCTGGGGAAGGAACTGATTATATCTACGATTTCGTGGATGGAACGGATTTAATTGGTTTAGCTAATGGTTTAACTTTTAACCAATTAGAAATTACTCAAGATGGCACTGCTACGCGAATTAGTCTTGCCAGCAATCATCAAATTTTAGGATTTTTGTTGGGCATACAAGTTAGTGCGAGCGGCGCAGCAGACTTTACATCATAAATTTGGCTGTGCTAAAACCTGATGTAGAAGATATTCAATACATCAGGCTTTAAACCTTGTCTATTAGATTTAATCGGATTAGCTGGTGGTTTGACGTTTGAACAGTTGTCGATCGCTCAAGAAGGCAACACCACTTTGATTCGTTTAACTAACAGTAATAATGAAATCATTGTTTCACTTATTGGAGGGCAAGCTGCTAACATTAACGCAGCAGATTTTGTTATTAGGTAATCCAATTTTCAATTCATCATCGAAATGGTTTAGTTAAGTAAAAACCCTAGCTGAACTATTTCGAGATGAACTTTAAAAAAGCAGCCAGTCGTTCCCTTATACTTCTTGCCTGGAAATAGAAATATTCTCTCTAAACTAAATCTGGCGGCGATAGTTAGTAGATTCTATGTAAAGATTCGATAAAGTTTACATAAAAGCTTTAATCCTTAGCCTCTACTTAACGTAGCAGTGAGAAATTAGTTTTAGGGATCCGAAATTTCACGCAACCCAACCGTAACTTTACGGTATTTTTGTGCTTGCATAGTGGTTTTTCCACGCCATGAGTAATTTTGCGGATATCCTTGGCGATCGCGCGGAGCGCAGCACTGGAAGCGATCGCGAGTTTTTGACTCAATCAATTTTATTTCACTCAACTTGAATCTATGTCTACCACTTTAATTCCGGGTGATATCGCCATTGTCGCTAGCAACTTCTGCTGCTACGTCTGCATACTGGGATAAGTAAAAGTCGGTATTAAAAAATGCACTATGATCTCGTTTTTCAAATTGTCCAAATTTTGTAAAGTGTTCAAATCCACTACCAACAACGCGATTGGTAACTGCCTGTGCTACGTCTGGGTTAAGTGTAAGGTAGTATTGTTCATCAAACAGTTTTCCGATGTCCAGCATAACTCCTCAGTTTCTAACAAAAATTTAATTACCAATCAAAGGCGTGCAAATTACACCCTGCTAGTAACAGAGAATGTTTTGGTTTTAATCTTACTTGCGTTAGTATACATATAACTGTGCCTTAAATATATATCGCAGGTTAGAAAAATCAATACTTTTTGGTTATAAAATAACAATAAATTTAAAATTAAATTAACCCTTTATTAAGGTCTAATTAACCAAGGCATTTAGATAGGGACAATAAAAATAAAAGAATATTTCTTAACCATCTCTTTAATAAAATGGATGCGCTTTTTAATCTTTAACAGTTAAACTCAGGCGTGATAAGAAACACAAAACCGAAGAGAAACGGACAGGAAAGGCTACGTCAAGAAAGAGGTAAGGGCTATGAGTCCCAAAATCATTTTGATTTCGCTCGACGGTGCAACAGCATCGATAGTCAGTTCATACCTCGATAACGGCGTACTGGAAGCAAACAAAGGTTTGGGTTTGCTTAGAAGCAAAGGCGTAGCAGCAGCAAACGAGACAATTACGCCATCGCTAACCGCTCCCAGCCATATTGCGATCGCTACAGGTTCTACAGCAGCCAACAACGACATCAACGCCAACAGTTTTCACCTAGTCGCCAGTCCCTTCAACCAAAATGTCAGCGGTTTTGTAGCACCGATCGGCGGCTACTCGGTTGGTATTGATGGCCCTGTTGAAAGCGAAGATCCTACAGCCGAACCATTATGGCTCGACTTGCGAGCAGCTGGTAAAAAAGTTGTCACCGCTACCTTTCCCGGCGGTGATGGAATCGATATCCGGCTTAACCCGAACGATCCGAACAGCCCCATCCTGCAATCAAAAGAAGCCAGAACTGTAGACTACACAGTACCTTTTGGTGCATTTGGCGGTGTGGGGGCAAAAGGATTTAACCTTAGTGCTGCTGATTTCGCTCCTGCTTCTGGGGCAATTGTTAAGCAACTCACTGCCGCAGGTAAAGCATCTTTCAGCCCCATTCTTCAAACCAAAACCTCTCTAGACCGATTTAGCGTTGCTGGCATTAACTACGATATTCAAGTTGCAGCTTTAGACACTACTAACGATAACCAAATTAATTACGCTACTTTAGCAATTTTTGATGTTAATTCCGGCATTAAACCTACCCCTTTTAACCTTCCTGCAACTGGCCCTGCTTATATTAAAGCTGGCGATAATACTTCTAAACCCTTTTATTTAGAAGGCACTCCTAACAAAGCCGGAACAGCTTTTTATGTGAGTAATTTAGCACCCGATCTTTCTACTGTGCGAATTGCT
>NZ_JACJUP010000019.1:0-18207 GCF_014748295.1 Planktothrix sp. FACHB-1355
CGTTTCTCTCGCCGCTTTATTAATGTAACAAGCCTGCCAAGAAGTGTCAAGCGGTTTGGCAAATTTTTTTTTTGATGGCTCAAACGGTCTCACCAGGCAGCTTTTCGGCCAAAATGATGGAGTTAGTCAAAGCGCAGCAGGAAAAAATTTGTGAATTTTCAGTCGGTCATTGCCACACTCAGTCAGTTTTGGAGCGATCGCGGTTGCCTGATCGCCCAGCCCTATGACATAGAGAAAGGTGCAGGCACTAAAAATCCTCATACCTTTCTGAGAGCGATCGGCCCCGAACCTTGGGCAGTTGCATACGTGGAACCCTGTCGCCGTCCGGGAGATGGACGCTATGGCGAAAATCCGAATCGCTTTCAGCACTACTATCAGTACCAAGTCCTGATCAAACCTTCACCGGATAACATCCAAGAGATATATCTGGATTCTTTGAGGGCGCTGGGTATCCGTCCCGAAGATCGGGATATTCGGTTTGTGGAAGATAATTGGGTGCGATTCGTTTAACCTAAAGTAAGCTGAAAAGCTTGCGGGACGGTTAGCCCAACCGATAAGGTTGGTGACAGCTGATTACACTTCTAGGTGCGGGGTACCTCCCCTAGTCCTGGCTCTCAAGTGCAGAGGGAAAAGCGTATCCCCTATTTTGATGAGTAGCAACCATCAGGGTAAAGCGGGGATAAAAGGCAGAAATACTGATAGCCGAATTCGGTAACTGTCGAGCAAGAATCCATGCGTAGCGAAAGCGAAG
Source organism: Planktothrix sp. FACHB-1355 (assembly GCF_014748295.1). Taxonomy (NCBI): domain Bacteria; kingdom Bacillati; phylum Cyanobacteriota; class Cyanophyceae; order Oscillatoriales; family Microcoleaceae; genus Planktothrix; species Planktothrix sp. FACHB-1355. The sequence goes on from NZ_JACJUP010000019.1 coordinate 752, forward strand.
ATGTGTCAGAACCATCGTTAATTCCATATGGTCTAACGGCTGAATAAGACCAAGCCAAAAGGCAAGGATAGGGCATAAGCGGTTCCACGTTCCGACTTATAAGCACTGCCCAGAAACCCGGTGGACAGCATCACGCTAAAGATTCAACTGAGTGTAATTGGAACGAAGTAACTCTCTTAAACCTCTGGTAAGGTCGATTATCAGTAAGTAGCTAACGAACGGCGTAAGAGAGAAGGATTGTATCAGAAGCGAACGCCTTGCTGTAATGGCAAGGATATGCAGACGGATACACGATAACTCCACAGGATAAGACCAAGTAGCAATGAATACGTCTAATACACAGAACAATCTGATGGTGGAATGGCAAGACCTCAACTGGCGAAAGCTAGAACGAGTAACTTTCAAGTTGCAAAAGAGAATATTCCAAGCGAGTGAACGTGGTGATGTTAAAGCAGTTCGCAAACTCCAAAAGACCTTGATTAGGTCTTGGTCTGCAAGGTGTATTGCGGTTAGACGAGTCACTCAGGACAACCAATGCAAGAATACGGCTGGTGTGGATGGTGCGAAAACACTGTCCCCAAAGCAACGTATCGTCTTAACAAAGAACCTGAGAATCACTGGTAAATCCAAACCAGCCCGTAGGGTAATGATTGCCAAACCAGGGACAGACGAGAAACGACCGTTAGGAATACCGACAATACATGACCGGGCATTGCAAGCGCTACTAAAACTAGCGCTAGAGCCGGAATGGGAGGCTAAATTCGAGCCAAATAGCTACGGCTTTAGACCAGGACGTTCGTGCCACGATGCGATTGAAGCAATTTTTAGTAGTATCAAAACTAAGGCCAAATACGTGCTTGACGCTGATATTGCTAAATGCTTTGACCGTATAAACCATGAAGCGTTACTGAAAAAGATCGACACATTCCCGACGATGAGACGGCAGTTACGTGCATGGCTCAAAGCCGGGGTAGTTGACCAAGGAGAGTTATTCCCTACCAATGAAGGTACACCACAAGGCGGGGTTATTTCACCGCTATTGGCTAATATTGCCCTACATGGTATGGAAGAACGGGTTAAGCAATACGCGGAAACGCTAAAAGGGGATAAAGGGAAAGAGCGCAACCGTACATCCCTAAGCCTAATTCGATACGCAGATGACTTCGTGATAATACACGAGGATATCAATGTCGTAAAAACTTGCCAGAAAGTAATTGCAGATTGGTTGAGTGATATCGGACTGGAATTAAAACCAAGCAAAACCAAATTAACTCACACCTACAAGGAACTTGAAGGTAATGTAGGGTTTGATTTTCTGGGATTCCACATTCAACAGTACAAAGTAGGAAACTACCGATGTGCCAAGAGTACAAACGGAAAATTGCTAGGTTTTAAAACAATAATCACCCCCTCCAAAGCCAAAGTCAAAAATCATCTGGACAAAATTGCCGAGGTAATAGATAATCACAAAACCGCCTCACAAGCTGCTTTAATAAGCAAGCTGAGTCCTATAATTAGGGGCTGGTCAAACTATTACTCGACAGTGGTCAGCAAAGAAATTTTCTCAAAATTGGATATGCTGACTTATGAGAAATTAAGGGCTTGGGCTAAGAGAAGGGGGAAAGGTAACATCAACAAGGATAAATACTGGAGAACAGTAGGCAACCGAAGATGGTGTTTTAGCACCGAGGATGGACTGGAACTAGCCCAACACAAGGCAACGCCTATTATAAGGCACGTCAATGTGAAAGGTAGAGCAAGTCCATACAACGGGGACTGGACTTACTGGAGCAAGCGACGTGGAAAATACCCCGGAACCCCTAATAGAGTTTCAAAATTACTCAACAGGCAAAAGGGTAAATGTTCTCACTGTGGTCTGTACTTCACGAGTACAGACATTGTAGAAGTTGACCATGAAATACCAAAATCGTTAGGCGGAAAGGACGCCTACGGTAATCTCAGGCTTCTACATAAACATTGTCACGACATAAAAACGGCCAATGATGGTTCCCTCAAAAAGAACCATGATGAAACGTTTTGAATCGTATCCATAACAGGGATGGAGTTGTTGAGGAGCCGGATGAGGTGAAAGTCTCATGTCCGGTTCTGAAGGAGAGGTAGAAGTGGTGACGCTTCTATCGACTCTAACGAGGATGCAGCCGTAGGAGCCTGGGGTGTAGGTTGGGAAGTCTGGCTAGATGGTATGGAAATAACCCAATTTACCTACTTCCAGCAGTGTGGTGGCATTGATTGTCGTCCGGTGTCAATCGAAATCACCTACGGGCTGGAGCGATTGGCGATGTATCTTCAGGAAACGGATGCGATCGCCAAAATTAAGTGGACAGATAATGTCACCTACGGAGATGTTCACCTCCAGGGTGAGATAGAGCAGTGTGTCTATAACTTTGAAGCGTCCAATTCAGATATGCTCTTTACCCTGTTTAACCTCTACCAGCAGGAAGCAGAGCAATTAATTCAGCGAGGGCTTGTTTTACCGAGCCTTGACTACGTTTTGAAATGTTCTCATACTTTTAACCTGTTGGACGCCAGAGGAGTCATTTCTGTAACCGAGCGGACTCGCTATATTGGTAAAATTCGCAATATGGCACGGCAAGTAGCGCAGCTTTACTTGCAACAACGGGAAAAACTTGGTTTTCCACTGCTAAAATCCCAACAGACTGGGCAGCAGTCGCCAGTTCAACTGGTATCTTAATGAAGGGTATTGGGTGCAGGGAAAAATTCCCAATCTGTAATACCCAAATCCCGAACTTCGATCGCATAAGTAAACCCAAGAACTGAGTATTGTCTGGAAAAAGTGAGTAATCTGAGCCAACTTCTCGAACCAATTGCTGATGTATTCAGAAAGATGGGACTTCCCGATCCTATAATTCATTGGGGGCATCCCCTGATGATGGCGATTGTCATCTTCGTGATGGGTAGCTTTGTAGGATGGGCTGGATGGCGCGGACGTTTGGTTAGCGATACAGATACCGCAAATAAAAGTCGATCTGACCATCGTAAAGTGGCACCCTGGATGTTTCTGTTTTTGGCAGCAGGATACACTGGTGGGGTCTTGTCCTTGGTGATGCAGCACGAAGCAATACTAGATAGCCCTCATTTTTGGACAGGATCTGTAGTATTGTTACTGCTGGGTATCAACGCCGCGATCGCTCTAACCCGCTTTGGCAACGATAAAGCATCGTTCCGCACGGTTCATGCCTATTTGGGTAGTACAGCACTTTGTTTGTTGTTCGTTCATGCTGTGCTGGGGTTGAAGCTGGGTTTGTCAATCTAGAAACGAACCTTCAATAATGAGAGCAGCCACAAGCGGAGTTATTCTTTGTCTGGCCTATATTCTTGGCCTATTATTTACGGCTTTTCCTCCTTGGGGGGGTTACGCCGTACTCGCTTTAGGCATAGGAGCGGCAGCACTGGTGCCCCGTTTGTGGCGTAAAGGCCCTAAGTCCTGGTTATGGGTGGCAGCAGGTGTTGTCGGATTGCTGGCAAGTCTGTATTTCCAGACAAAAGTGCCAAAACCAGCAACTAATGATATTAGTTTGCAAGAAAAAGCTCTCGAACAAGTAGTCACGGTGCGGGGCAAAATAGAGGATATGCCCCGCCTCACCCGCAGTCAAAGGGTACAATTTTGGTTAAATGTGACGCAACTCGATGAAATTGTCGGTAGCGATCGCCCTGTGGAGGTAGGCAAAGAGGTTACAGGCAAATTGTATGTGACCGTACCCTTACTTCAAGGCACAGGTTTATATCCTGGAGAAACGATCGCAGTTACAGGTATTTTATACAAACCCGAATCCGCCACCAATCCGGGCAGCTTTGATTTTAAAGCTTATTTAGCTCAACAAGGTGCTTTTGCAGGTCTCAAAGGACGTCAGGTAAACCTAATTAACGAACAAGCAAGTTCTCAATGGGGATGGTGGACGATCAGACAAAGAATTATTCGCTCCCAGACACATTGGTTGGGCATTCCTGAAGGGCCATTAGTCAGTGCAATGGTTCTGGGAAGTCAAACAGTAAACTTATATTTATCTCCCGAAATTAGAGACCAATTTGCTAGGGTTGGGTTAGCTCACGCTTTAGCAGCATCTGGCTTTCAAGTATCGCTTATTTTAGGTATTGTTTTAGCTCTGACAAGACGTTTACCACTAAGAGTGCAATTTGTTTCTGGTATTGCATCTCTTTTGTTTTTTATAGGTTTGGCAGGGGTACAAGCGCCTGTCCTACGAGCGGTTGTAATGGGAGTAGGCGCTTTAATTGCTTTAGTAATGAAGCGAAAAATTAGGCAATTTAGTTCTTTTTTAATAGCGGCAACTATATTGCTGCTATTTAATCCTTTGTGGATTTGGGATTTGAGTTTTCAACTGAGTTTTCTGGCAACTTTGGGATTGTTAGTAACAGCGCCAGTAATAATCCAATGGCTGGACTGGATACCGCCCCTATTCGCTTCTGTAATATCTATCCCAATGGCTGCTTCGTTATGGACTTTACCGTTACAATTATACGCTTTTAAAGTAATTTCTCCCTACAGTCTTCCGGTTAATATAACGACGACAATATTAGTCACAATTATCAGTATTGGTGGATTTATCAGTGCAATAGCAGCATTGATTTGGCCGTTGGCAGGAAGCGCTTTAGCTTGGACGCTGTATTACCCTACTCACTGGTTGATTGCGCTAGTAGAATATTTTTGCCAGTTACCGGGAAATTCTGTAGCAGTTGGAGCTATATCTATATTGCAATTGATAGCGCTTTACGGAATAATTTGTTTAGTTTGGCTTCTACGTTGGTGGCATCGCCGTTGGTGGTTGGCTGCAATTGTGGCGATCGCTCTCGTTGCTATCCCTATTTGGCAAGAGTCCACTACTTTGTTTCAGGTGACTGTGTTGGCGACAGGTAGGGAACCTGTAATGGTGATTCAAGACCGAGGGAAAGTTGCATTAATTAATAGTGGAGATAGTAATGCAGCGCGGTTTGCTGTAATACCTTTTTTGCAACAGGAAGGTATTAATAAAATAGATTGGGCGATCGCTACAACTACCCAGCAGGCAACGAGCAGAGGATGGTCAATAATCCAGGAACGTCTACCTATTGCCAATTTCTACGGTAATACTTCCTCAAAAGTTGACTCTAGCAGTCAACTTTCTTTAAATCCAGTCCAATTCGGTCAGGCAACTTACCAACCTTTGACAAGCGATCGCACTTTGCAGATCGGCTCGACAACAATTAAATTAATTGATGCGGAGTTTCCTATATTGCAATTCCAGATCAAAGAACAAAGCTGGATATTACTGGGAGATATTCAGCCAGATCAGCAAAAACTTTTGGCAAAGAAAAGAGAATTGTCCAAGAATTTGGTGCTTTGGTGGTCTGGACAGCGTTTAACGCCGGAACTGCTGAAAGTACTACAACCAGGAGTTGCGATCGCTTCTTCTAGCGCGATCGATCCGGAAACTGCCACTTACTTGCAAAAAGCGAAAACTCAGGTCTACAATCCCAGCCGTAGTGGGGCCATCCAATTAACTGCCGACGGCCAATTTGAGACAACACTCGAATTAACAGAAGATCGAGCTTCTTTGCTGTGAAGGGCTGGCAAGTTATCGCGAAAAGCGCTATGATATATCATGCGCCTGTTGGAGAGGTGGCAGAGCGGTTGAATGCGGCGCACTCGAAATGCGCTTTGGCGGCAACGTCAACGTGGGTTCAAATCCCACCCTCTCCGTTGAAAAATGCAGAAGAGTGTGGCTGAACGGATGTACCTGGCTAATTAATTGTCATATGTGACAAATTACTCCTTTGCCAATGAAAGAATACCTAAGCTGAGAAGGGCGAAGCATTCTGTGAGAAAGCGGATCTGTAAAGCCATATAGTATTGTCGGAATGCTTCGCCCATACATAATCTTGTGGCCGGAACTGAGTAAGTCGTTGTGCCAAATTGTTGTCATCAAATAAGCGCTAGCAAATTATTTTCATCTAAATCTCTAAGAAAAGTACCAGATTTACGGCTAATTTTTGAGAATGTGGGTGGGTTAAAAAGCTAACGTTGTAAGGCTTTCGGACAAAATTTTTACCCCCTTCTGGTTTATGAAAAAATATTATTATTTTGGTTTTTTTTATTTTAGTAGAGCAGAAAATTTTGGTAAAATAGAAAATTTACAATTTTCTATTACCTGGTCTAGAAATACTCGTACCCTGACCCAAAAAAAATTTGAAACGTTGACTGTAAACAGATTACCGTGTGCGAGTACATCCCTAATTGCTAAATGCCAATCAGAACAGGCGTGTGATACCAATATAGTTGGTAAACAATAAAAACTAGCTGTATTGCCATTAGCGCTTTCTGGAATTCATGAATCGATCGCCCAAAAACACAGTCAATCGCACTAGAGATCCTGTCCCTTCGTGGCTGAAGTCCTCTAAGACTATTGAACCGAGTGTAGAACGTATTCTAACCTGGTTCGAGGTGTTAGGCTATACTGTTTTGTTGCAATCAGATATTGTTTCTGGACGACATCAGGCAATTTTGCGAAGTTATTGCAACGGCATCCTGAGCGATCGCTTTTGTCAAGCAATGCAGCGAATCAACCCGGATGTCTCACCTCAGGAGATAGAAAATCTCCTTTATGAATTAACAGCAAATCGTTCCATACCGATAATGCAACAAAACCGTCAATGGCATCTGCAATTATTGGATGGTATAAAAATCAACTCTTCAGGAACCGATCGCAGTAAACCGATAACCTTGCAATTGTTAGATTTTTCCAATCTCCTGAACAACGATTGGTTAGCGATCTACTCTTTTCCTGTAATTGAAGGAGACTATCAGCATTGCCTGGATCTGGTTGTCTTTATTAATGGATTACCACTAGCAGTATTTCATGGTGTTCATACAGGTGAAAAATCATGGTCACTGCGAGCAGCTTGTTTACAACTTCAAGAGTATCAAGCTCACCTACCCAAATTTTTTTCGTTCAATGAGTTGCTGGTGCTTTCCAATGGAACGCAATCTCGTATTGGTACACTCACCAGCCAATGGAAACAGTTTATTCCCATTCGATCAGTTAACGGAGAAGATATTCCTTTCTCAGGACATGGTGAAATAGAAACCTTAATAGGAGGTATTTTCGATAAGCGTCGTTTTTTTGAAATTATGCAGCATTTTCTTGTATTTCGACAAAGCCGGACAAAGTTAACCAAGAAATTACGTTCTCATTCATTTTGTACAATTAATATTCCCAAGTCAAAGAATTTTACTAGCTTAACCTGCGATGCAGGACGAATTTGTCACTTTTCTAAACATCATTGAGGAGGAAATCAAATGACAACTGTTATCTTTTATGAAAAACCAGGCTGTATCAACAACAAAAAGCAAAAAGCATTGTTGTCAGCGGCAGGACATATCGTTGAAGCTTATAATTTGTTGACTCAATCCTGGACTGTTGAAACACTAAGGCCATTTTTTGGGAATTTGCCAGTTACAGAATGGTTTAATTACACTGCACCTTCAATTAAATCAGGGAAGATTGTTCCCGCGCTATTGGATGCAGAAACTGCCTTAAATTTGATGCTCGAAGACCCTCTATTGATTCGTCGTCCCCTCATACAAGTTGGCGAGCGCCGGGAAGTTGGCTTTGACAGTAATAAAATTGCAGCCTGGATTGGGTTAGAAGCAATAGATAAGTCTTACCAGGTTGTTCGAGATAACTTAATCCAGCAAGATTTACAAACTTGTCCCAACAGCAATCAGCCACATCCTACCCCTTGTAAAGTTGTTGAATAAAATCTCACCAAATTAATCGAGTTTAATACTTTTGAGCGAGTTACTTATGAAAACGTTCATTCTTCCTCCCGACGATCTGGCTCCCATTTGCACATCTGTAGATCGAGACTTACTGTCACAACTTCAGGAAGCTGTGAGCAACCATTTTTATGCAGGTTGCGATCGCATTACGCAAACACTCTTGACTCAATGCCAGTGGTCACTGACAACAAACCAAGACGTGCCAACACTGAAGATTTTCTGTCCTGATGCTGAAACCTACTGGGACATTGTTGGCAATATGGAAAACATCAGCGAATATTTGTCTCGCGTGACCCAAAGCAGCAGAATAGAGGTTATTCCTGGAGACAAGAAAAACATCTACTTTGAAGTCGAAACTGGTGCATAAGCCAGAAATAAGTCAAATCGATTTGTATTGTATTGAGAGGTTCATATCATGGTTACTTCCACAACAAAACTGGTTGGATTCGCTACTCAACTGCGCGATCTAATTGAATATGGAGACTCAGGAGTACGCCGCCAGATCGTTACTAAAGACGAAAAACGCCAAGCAATCTTAGTCTGCTTAAAAGCAGGAACTGTTTTAAACAGCCATACTTCGTCCCATGATGGATTTATTACCGTCATTGAAGGACAAGGAGTTTTCACATTGGAAGGACAAGAAATCGCGCTAGAGCCGGGTGTGTTTGTTGCCATGCCTGCCAACGCGGTTCATTCCGTGAATGCGATCGCTAATTTAGCCTTCTTAAAAATAGTCGATCGCCATGACGATTGTCAGGAACATCCTTAATCTACAAGTGATTATCAAAGCATCGGCGGAAAACTTGGGACTGACAGCAGGGAAACAAGTGTACGCAGTAATCAAGTCATCAGATGTGATGATCGCCGTCGATTAGACCGTTCGATCGCTTTGAACGCAACGAGTAAGTCATCAAATGTCCTGCCAATTGGCCATAATTACAAAGCTTTTAAAACAAGGGTTTCAGCAATTTATATTATGGCTGATTTGGCGGACATCATATCAAACCCGCAAGGAGGAGCCGAAGCCTACATCTGAGACAGTCGAAACCAATGATTTCTAAGTCGATCCCACTGGGGTCAAAGTAAACTATTCATAATGTCTCTGTTGTAGATGTGTGTATGTCAATGCGGAATATGTCGGCGTTTGCTTGGGGTGCTTTGGTCGGAGTTCTTGGTGGGCTAATCGGTTTGGGTGGTGCAGAGTTCCGCTTACCGATTTTACTGAGCGTATTTAACTATCACACCCTACAAGCGATCGTTATTAATCTCATCGTGAGCCTTGTAACAGTAATATTCTCGTTTATTTTTCGGAATCACGTTATTGGTCTTGAGAATGTTGCAGCAAATTGGGTAGCGATCGTCAATATTCTGGCAGGCTCTCTCATCGGTTCTTATGTTGGAGTTCACTATGCAACCCGAATTAACGAACGAGCGTTAAATCGAGTTATCGTAGTTTTTCTAATTTTTATAAGCTTTGTATTGATAGGGCATAATCTCATCTTCAGTTTGGGAAGTTTGCAACTGCCAAGTCTATTGAAAATCAGCATAGCGTTTGCAGCGGGAATTGTGATTGGCATATTCAGCAGTATGCTAGGTGTAGCAGGCGGTGAGTTGATTATTCCAACAATTATTCTGGTATTTGCAGTTGACATTAAATTGGCGGGTAGTTTGAGCCTTGCGATTAGCATTCCCACAATTGTGATGGGTCTATTCAAATACAAAAGTCAGCAACGGCTAAAGGGAGTTGAATCAGAACAAAAATTTATTGTTTCAATGGCTTCAGGCTCAATTCTGGGTGCATTTATTGGGAGTAATTTGTTGAGGTATGTATCAAGCTCTCTGCTGTACCTAATACTGGGGACAATTTTGTTATTGTCAGCGTTGAAATTAACAAAGCATAAGCCAGCGGCATAATATATAGCAAAAGTCAAAAGTCAAAAGCTTGCTGTGAATTGGTTATAGGGTTTTAGGATGCCCTAACCGCACTCGCGGTTGCTATAGCTAGGGGCTATGGCATCCGGAAGACGAAAAATGGTTATTTTCAAAGAGGATAGAGAGTTTTGCAGAGTTGTTTATCTGGGGTTTAATCAACCATTAAGATTAGACGGAGAGGATCGAACCGCGCATACCAAGGAAACGGATGATTCTTGATTGCTTCCCACTTCTCTTTGAAAATTTCTGCCTGTACGTGGTAATCCTGCGCGTTTTCAGGTGCAGCATTTAACTTGAGGAAAAGTGTCATGCGGTGTGGTGTTTCACTGGTTGAAGCTAACCAGCACGGAAACGTATTATTCAAATTTGAATCAGCATTAGGCATAAGACTAATTTGATGGGCACGAATACCCACATCTGCCAGGTCATCGGGAATAGCTTCCACGACTTGTAAGGTAACGCCCCAATCGATCGCTTCGATCTTATCCACTCCCAGAGCAGTAGCACGAGAAAAGTTTTTGCATCCCGTCAGTTGTGCAACGCGAATAGTACGAGGATGTTCAAAAATCTGATGTTTGGCATCAAAAGCGATCGGTTTGCCACCTGACATCACCATCAATTTTTCACAGACCCGATAGGCTTCCTCTAAATTATGCGTTACAAACAACGTCACACCAGAATAGGTAGACAAAGTTTCGATCAATTGACGCTCGACTTGACTGCGAAGATAAGTATCCAGCGCCGAAAATGGTTCGTCGAGTAATAAAGCTTCCGGTTCGGTTGCTAGCGCCCTTGCTAAGGCAACTCTTTGTTGCTGTCCGCCCGAAAGTTGATGGGGATAGCGATCGCCTAATCCCTGTAATTGCAGTAAAGCAAGGTGTTGATTTACTCGTTGCGATCGCAATCGTTTTGGTAAACGCTGCAAGCCAAAGGCAATATTTTGGGCAACGGTCATATGAGGAAACAAGGCATAGTTTTGAAACACCAAACTGACTTTGCGCTGATGACTGGGGACATCGATCCGCTTTTCCGAATCAAACAAAGTCTGACCGTTCAAGACAATTCGTCCTTCGGTCGGTGTTTCTACTCCAGCAATACAGCGAAGAGTCATGCTCTTGCCAGAGCCAGATCCACCCAGTAGCCCTAATGTTTCTTCCTGAGCCGTAAAGGTAGTTTTGAGTGTAAAGTTGGCAAGCTGTTTCTCAATATCAACTAACAATCCTTCCTCAAACTGGTGTAACTGGGGTCGAGCCAGTGGCACGATTTGGGCAAGTTCAGTCTTTCTATGTCTGCCATTAACAGGTTCATTGGCTTCAACTACTCCAAACTTCCCTTGAATCTTGCGCTCGTATTGCTTCTGCCACAAGTTTACTGCCACGATCCCCGATAGCGAGATCGTCATAATTGCGATTACCCACAGCCAAGCTTCATTAATAGCCCCTGCTTCCACCGCAAAGTAAATTGCCATTGGAATAGTTTGAGTTTGACCGGGAATATTTCCGGCTAACATCAACGTTGCGCCAAATTCTCCTAACGCTCGTGCAAATCCCAGCATTGTTCCCGCCAGAATACCGGGGACGGAAAGCGGCAGCAACACCCGCCAGAAAATGCGTGCTTTTGATGCGCCCAGTGTTTGGGCAACTTGCAGCAAACTGCGATCGACCTGCTCAAATGCCCCTAATGCGGTTTTGTACATCAAGGGAAAACCCACAACTGTCGCCGTAATAACTGCCGCGTACCAGCTAAAGACGACTGTAAAATCAAACTGAGCCGTTAAGTGACCCAGCGGCCCGTTTTTGCCAAACAACAACAGCAATATAAAGCCCACAACAGTAGGCGGCAGAATCAACGGCGAAACAAAAATGCCCTCAATGACTGACTTCCAGCGTCCTCGATAACCCAACATCCAGTAGGCAGCTGCAATCCCTGTAAAGAATATGGCAATGGTTGCAAGCCCTGCGGTTTTCAGCGAAATCCATAACGGGGAAAGATCGGCAGTCATAACAACGAGGTATATCAATAAAAAGTGTGAGGAGGGAATGATGTAGCTAGCTTCATTTGAAACTTGCAATTTCTTTGAGCCAACTATGATTCAATAGGTCAGTTTCTATCGAGCAATGCCGAAGCCGTATTGCCTAAATACAGCTTGAGCTTGTCCGCTCGTTAAGAATTGAGCGTAGGTACGAGCGGCTTGCTGATTGCGACTGGCTGTAATTACTGCCATTGGATAAACGATCGCAGAGTGCAAGTTACTGGGAGCAGTTGCTACTTGTTTGACCTGGTTAGAAATTTTGGCATCAGTGGCATAAACAATTCCGGCATCTGCGTTACCACTTTCTACACTTCCTAAAACATTCCGAACTGAGTTGCCGTAAACGAGCTTGGGTTGCACTTGTGCTAAAATTCCTAGATTTTTAAACACTTCTTCCGCATATTGCCCAGCCGGGACGCTACGTGGCTCTCCAACGGAAATCTTTTTGATGTTTGAGTCGGTTAACTGTCGGAAGTTTGTCAGCTGTAATGTCGAGTTGCTGGGTACTACTAGAACTAAGCTGTTGGTTAGTAAGTTGCGACGAGTATCGGTTACAATCAAATTTTTCTGCTGCAAGGTATCCATTTGTTTATTTGCCGCAGAAATGAATAGGTCGATCGGTGCGCCCTGCTCGATTTGCTGTTGAAGTGGCCCAGAGGCGGCAAAATTGTAGTTGACTGTAATGCCTCGATTGGCAGATTCAAAGAGGGGATCGAGTTGTTGCAGGGCATTTTGCAAACTAGCTGCGGCTCCAATTAGAAGTGTGGTAGACTGCGCTTTGGCTGGAACGGGTATGAGTACCTTGAAGCCGATCGCTAGCAGGAGAGTTGCTAGAAATCCGCTCAGAAAGGCGAGAATGCGTCTTCGTTTCATAAGACTTGAGTTGGCAGGGTAGCGTTGCTATGGTTAGATCGGGGAAATCGAACATCGATTTACCGCTGGAATATATAACCATCGGGCTATCATACCAACTTTATACCAACCTATTTGGTATCAAAAAATGCCAAGAAAAGAGCAAGGGTGGATTACCTTCCAATCCTCAGATGAAGAACGGCGAATTCTGGAACAGATGAGCCAGCAGACCCAGCGCACTAAAACAGAAATCTTGCGAGAAATGATTCGGCAGATGGGGAAAACTCTTTCCTCTGCCCCGTTTGATGTCAACGCGATCGATTTTTCCGAGGATTTAGAGGAAGAAGCAGAAGAAGCGATACCTTCGGTGAGCGTCGCGAACGAGTCAATCAATACAGCAACGTTACAGTCTGTACAAATCAGTGCCCGCAACCTCTTGACAGCAAAAGTGAAACGAATTGTCAAAGGGAGCGTGAATGTGGAAGTTACCCTGGAGATCGCACCGGGAGTAGAGCTAGTATCGATTGTTACTCGTACATCGGCGGACAAGCTGGGGTTAAAGAAGGGAAAAGAAGTCTTCGCGGTGATTAAATCGAGCAGTGTGATGATTGCAGCAGGAGGGAGTTAAAAGTCACTCATTCAAAATTCCTCTTCCCTCTCCCTTGCTTTTTCATTTATATATTTTGGCAGCTAAGGCGATCGCTCTCGGTAAAATCCGATGTTCCTGCACCTGTATTCTCGCGTGCAGCGTTTCCGAAGTATCATTTGGCAGTATCGGTACGGCAGCTTGCATCAAAATTGGGCCGCTATCCACTTCCGGGACAACTAGGTGAACCGTACAACCAGTAATTTTTACACCAGTAGCGAGAGCTTGTTCGATAGCGCGGACACCCCGAAAACTGGGTAACAAGCTGGGATGAATGTTAATCAACCGATTCGGAAAAGCATCAATTAATACCGGGGTAACAATTCGCATCCAACCTGCCATAATGACCCACTCAACGCCGAATTGTTGGAAAGTCTCCACAATTTTGGCATCCAAATCTTCTCGCTTTTGATAATCTCGGTGATTGAGGAGGAGAGAAGGAACACCCCAACGTTCTGCTCTGGCGACGACTTTGGCGTCAGGATTATTGTAAATCAATACTTGTGTTTTGGCATTGAGTTCTCCAGATGCGATCGCTTCTGCAACTGCCTCAAAGTTACTACCATTCCCAGAAGCCATGATACCCAATTTTAAAGGTACGGCTGGGATTGAGCGATCGAGCGGAACATCGGGCGAAATGAGACTGGGGGTAGAATCAACTGATATGGGATTGGCAGTCATGGCAACTGGGAGGAAACTTTGCTGAGGCCAAAAGTATATGGTAAATCTTGGTTGGACAATGATGCGATCGCGGCCTGGATTTTTTTAGCTCCGGCACTGATTTTACTCGGTGTGTTTGTCTTGTGGCCGATCGCCTACCTGTTTTACTTAAGCTTTACAGCAGGTAACTTTACTCAAGCCGGTACTCGCTGGGTGGGATTGCGGAACTACTGGCGCTTAATCGTGACCCCAGATTTTTGGCAAGTTGTGGCTAACACAGCTTATTTTACAATTGCCACAGTCATTCCCAGCTTAGTTATTCCTTTGGGATTGGCAGTATTGTTGAATCGCGCCTTAAAATGGCGGGGTATACTGCGAACTGCTTATTTCATCCCCTCCATTACCTCTCTAGTTGCAGTTGGATTGGGATTTCGCTGGCTCTTTCAAACTGATGGGTCAGTTAATGCGTTTCTGAATGCGATCGGCATTCAACCAATTCCCTGGCTGATTAGCACAACTTGGGCAATGCCTGTATTGATTTTATTAAGTACCTGGAAACAGATCGGTTTCAATATGGTAGTGTTTTTAGCGGGACTGCAAGTAATTCCACAACAACTTTACGAAGCAGCCGAGTTAGATGGCGCGAATTCCTGGCAACAATTTTGGCATATTACTCTACCGAGTTTGCGATCGACTTTAGTATTTGCTACTGTCACTACAGCAATTTTTACGCTGCGAAGTTTCGAGCAAGTTTATGTGATTACTGGAGGCGGGCCTTTAAATTCTACTAACTTGTTGGTTTACTATATTTACGACCAAGCATTTGGCCAATTTGATTTTGGTTATGCAGCCGCAGCAGCCACAGTTTTGCTAGCAGTAACGCTGTTGTTGGTTTATCTACAATTGCGTAGTTGGGGTGAGCAAAAATGAGGAAATTTATCTAATTTGTAACTTTCGGATTGCTGGTAAAATACAGGTGCGTTACACCACATTAACGCACCCTACCAACTAAATACTTTTCGGCTGAAAGTTTCGCAAGCGCAGTGCGTTAGTTACAACAGAAACAGAACTGAAAGCCATCGCTGCGCCTGCAATAATTGGATTGAGTAACCAACCAAAGAAGGGGAACAGAATACCAGCTGCGATCGGAATTCCGGCGACATTGTAAATAAAGGCAAAGAAGAGATTTTGACGAATATTTTGCATGGTGGCGCGACTGAGTTGAATAGCTGTGACAATCGCTTGTAAATCTCCAGAAATTAGCGTGATATCGCTGGCTGCGATCGCTACATCTGTACCGGTACCGATCGCAATGCCTACATCCGCTTGCGCTAGCGCAGGTGCGTCGTTAATTCCATCTCCGACCATTGCGACAACGGATTTACGATTTTGTTTCCTTGCCAGGATTTTACGTGAGAATAGGGATTTTGAATTAGAAATTTTGTGACTGTTTTCCGCTTGAAGAGATTGGATAACAGTTGCTTTTCGATCGGGACGTACTTCGGCAAAGACGCGATCGATCCCTAAATCATGTGCGATCGCTTCAGCTGTTTTTCGATTATCTCCTGTCAGCATAACTACTTGTAAACCTAGCTTTTGCAGCGCTTTTATAGCATTAGCCGAAGAAACTTTGAGAGTATCGGCAATACCTATTAATCCTTGCACTTCTCCATCTACTGCTATCCAAACAACTGTTTTGCCATCTGCTTCCCACTGCGCTTGGTAATTTTGCAATGGCACGTCAAAATTTACAGTATCGATCGTCAGTTCTTGCAGCCACCGCTGTGTACCGATTTGTACAAGTCTTCCAGAAACAATACTTTGCACACCACTCCCAGCAATTGCTTGAAATTTTTCAGCTTCTGGTAGCGGAAAATCAACGCCTTGAGCTTTGGCGTAATTAACAATTGCTTCTGCCAAAGGATGTTCTGAATAACGTTCTACAGCAGCTGCTAATCGCAAAAGTTTGATTTCGTTGCTGTGAGCAGTTCCTAAAACCGTTACGTAGTTTGTTACGGTTGGTTTTCCTTCTGTGAGAGTACCAGTTTTATCGAATACAATGGTTTCGATTTTATGGACGAGTTCCAGACTATCTGCACCTTTAATTAAAATGCCGTTTTCTGCACCTTTACCGGTGCCTACCATCACGGAAGTGGGTGTAGCTAAACCCAACGCGCAAGGACAAGCAATAATTAAGACGCCGACAGCAGTCATTAAAGCTAGTGTCAAGTTACCTATGAGACTAAACCAGATAATGAAGGTTGCGATCGCAATGGCAATTACAGTCGGCACAAACCATCCTGTGATGCGATCGGCTAATCTTTGAATGGGTGCTTTAGAACCTTGAGCTTGTTGTACTAATTTGACAATTTGAGCCAAAACAGTATCTTTTCCTACTCGCGATGCACGGAATTTAAAACTACCAGTTTTATTTATTGTCGCTCCAATTACTTCATCCCCCGAATGTTTGCTCACAGGCAAACTTTCTCCTGTCACCATTGCTTCGTCTACCGTTGAGCTACCTTCAATTACTTCTCCATCAACGGGAATTTTTTCGCCAGGACGAACTACAATTATCTCACCAACTGTAACTTCAGCAATGGGAACATCTACTTCTTCTCCTGCGCGAATCACGCGAGCAGTTTTTGCTTGCAAACCCATCAGTTTGCGAATAGCTTCTGATGTTTGTCCCCTGGCGCGATTTTCCAAAAATCGTCCTAACAAAATTAAAGTAATAATAATAGCCGTACTCTCGTAATAAACATCAGGTTGTAAGGCAGGTTCTTCTGTTTCCACAAATAACTGCGGCCAAACAGTCGCAACCAAAGAATGTAAATATGCTGCACCTGTACCGAGAGCAATCAGAGTATTCATATCCGCGATGCGCCGTTTTACTGATTTCCAAGCTCCTTTGAAAAACGATTGACCGCACCATAATAGCACTGGCGTTGTTAACACTAATTGCACCCAAGCATTGTGCAAAAACATCGGTATGAATGGTATATGTAAGCCGGTCATTGCTGGGAGTGAACCGACAATTAGTATAATGCTGATGATTGCCCCTACTATCACTTTACGTTGCAATATTTGCTGTTCTTTTTGACGGGATGTTTTTTCGCGATCGTCCTCACCAGTTCCCAGTTCTTGCAGCGGTTGTGCTGTATATCCTGCGTCGGCGACAGCCTGTTGAATATTTTCTAAACTTGTGCGCTGCGGATGATACTTAACAGTAGCCTGTTCCATCCCGAAGTTAACGTTACAGTCCATAACTCCCGGTACAGATTTGATGGCTTGCTCAATGTTAGACGCACAAGCAGCACAGCCCATCCCTTCTAATCGTAGATACTCTGTTTTCATCCTTTACCACCTTTTTTGTTAGAGGAAGTTTTATTAAATATTTTTTATGCGGAGCTATACCCAGCCTTAACATATATTTAATAAAAATACCAAAGCGATCGTCTGACTGACAAGGTTAGTTTTTATTTTCATCGTAGGTTATGTGGCTAGTATTTCTAAGG
>NZ_JACJUP010000190.1:0-8015 GCF_014748295.1 Planktothrix sp. FACHB-1355
AAGCATGACATCTGAGAGTAAAGGCAAAATCGGCGTAATCGTTGAAGAACATTTCGATGCCACCGAATATCGCCGCTTCTATGAGTTCTTTCCAGAACGAGGTTATGAGGTAGAGTACATTTCCCACTTGTGGGGAAACGAATCATTAAAATTCGGCTCTAACCCAGAAAATGACCAAATTGAGTTTCATGTCACAGTCACCAAAGAAATTAACGATGTCGAGCCATCTGAGTACAAAGGCATTATTTGTATAGGTGCCTATGCAATGGATCGTCTGAGATATCAAGTTTCCGTAAAGAAAGGCCAAAAAAATCAAGCTCCAGCAGTAGCTTTTCTCAGGAAAGCTATGAGTGCGGAGAATGTGAAACTAGGCACAATTTGTCATAGTTTATGGCTTTTCTGCGCCGATCGCGACTTACTGGAAGGTCGCAAAGTTACCTGTGCCCACAACATCATCTGCGATGTTGAAAATGCAGGTGGCGACGTAGTATACGAAGGTGAAGTTACCGCCGATCTAGTCATAGATGGCAATCTGATTACGGGTAAGCATCCAGGCGTTGTAGACGAATTTATGGAAGCTTTCGTAGCAGAAATTGAGAAAGCGGAACAAAAGCAGACGGTAGCAGCCGGTTAACCCGCTGGCGATCGCATAAAAGTTTCCACAAGTTAATTTACTCATCCAGGAGGCGATTCCAATGGATCATATGAGTTTTTCGTTTTCCGATACGATCGGGGGGTATGTCACCCACTTTAACCGCCAAGAAAAATCATTTGGCATCAAAACATCAGATGGGAGAGAATATACAGCTCATTTAACTCCAACTACCTGGGGTCGGATTTCCCAGAACTTGGAAGAAGGTTACATTGATGCTACTCAACGACTTGGCGAATTATTATCTCCCGGTCAACACGTATTCGCATACGGTGTCTTTTATCCCCAGGGCGACGGTCACAAATTTGATGTTAAATCTTTTGTGTTTCCCGGCGAAGCTCCCGACAAATATCGCCACGAAGAACCGGATTGGTGGGTGAAACAGGTTCGCTCCATTGCTGACTCTTACCTGAAGTGGCAATTTGATTATCCCAATAAGGAAATCGACTACCGCGAATATCGCACCATGCTCAACCTAGCTGGTACGAAAAAGCAGCAAGACTTCTTGCAAGAAACCGATACTGTTTCCCGACTGGTTTACGGTTTTGCCTCAGCTTTTATGCTGACCGGCCATGACCGCTTCCTAGAAGCTGCTGAAAAAGGCACTGAATACTTGCGGGATCATATGCGGTTTTACGACCCTGATGAAAACCTGATTTATTGGTATCACGGTGTTAAGGTAACCGGCAATCGCGAGCAAAAACTCCTCACCTCAGAGTTTAGCGACGACTACGATTGTATCCCGGCTTACGAACAAATTTACGCCTTAGCTGGCCCGATGCAAACTTACCGGGCTAGTGGCGACCCGCGCATCCTCAAAGATGCGGACATGACTATAGATTTGTTTGACAAATTCTATTTAGATAAAGAGAAGGGTGGATATTTTTCCCACCTCGACCCAATTACGCTCGACCCGCGTGCGGAATCGCTGGGTCGCAACCAAGGTCGGAAGAATTGGAACTCAGTGGGTGACCACGCACCAGCGTATCTGATCAACTTGTATCTGGCTACCGGCGAACAAAAATATGCCGATATGCTGGAGTACACCTTCGATACGATCGAAGCCTACTTCCCTGACTACGATAACAGCCCCTTTGTTCAAGAAAAATTCTACGAAGACTGGAGCCACGATAAAACTTGGGGTTGGCAACAAAACCGCGCTGTTGTTGGGCACAACCTCAAGATTGCCTGGAACTTGATGCGGATGCAAAGCCTCAAACCCAAAGATAAATACGTAGACTTTGCCAAAAAGATTGCCTCGATCATGCCAGCAGCAGGCAGCGACCAACAGCGCGGCGGTTGGTACGATGTGGTAGAGCGCGTCTTAGGTGAGGGCGAAGAACAGCACCGCTTTGTTTGGCACGATCGCAAAGCTTGGTGGCAACAAGAACAAGCTATCCTAGCTTATTTGATCCTGCACGGTATTGAGAAAGACCCCGAATACTTGCGTCACGCCCGCGAAGCTTGTGCCTTCTACAACGCCCACTTCCTCGATCATGACGACGGTGCCGTTTACTTCAACGTCCTGGCAAACGGTCTGCCTTTCCTGATGGGCACGGAACGGTATAAGGGCAGCCACTCCATGAGCGGTTACCACTCGACGGAATTGTGCTACTTGGCAGCAATTTACCAAAACTTGCTCATCTTCAAGCACCCGATGGACTTCTACTTCAAGCCGATACCGGGAGGGTTCAAAGACAATACCCTGCGCGTATCCCCAGATATTCTGCCTCCAGGCAGCATCGCAATTGGTAAAGTTTGGATTAACGATGAAGAGTACACCAATTTTGATGCCGATGGCCTGACAGTCAAGCTGCCAGACACGCAAGAACGAGTCAAAGTTAAAGTGCAAATCGTTCCCAAATAGGTGAGGATGGGATTGGGAATTGGGGAATCGCAATTTCAGAGTTTAGATTTGAGATTTCAATATGAATCGAAAATCTAAAATTTGGGATTGGCAATTCCCTATTCCCTATTCCGAAGAAAATCGAAAATCCAAGATTGCAAATCCCAAATCAAAAAATGGACATCAATATAAAGACGCTTCCAGATGAAGTAACAGTGGTGGAAATGGTCGGTGACATTGATGCCAGCACCGCACCCAAAGCCCAAGGGGAAATTTTACCGTTAGCCGTGGCGGGAAGCAAAATTCTGCTAGATATGACCAAGGTTCCCTATACCTCCAGTGCAGGCTTGCGAATGCTGCTTTCGCTGTATCGGCAGATAGATGGTAACAAAGGGAAACTGGTGCTGGTGGGGATTTCTGAGCAAATTCAGGACACCATGTCCGTTACTGGCTTCTTGGAGTATTTCACTAGATGTGACACAGTTGATTCGGGGCTAGAAATCCTCAAGGGGTAGGCAATGGATTACGGACGTATTGATATTCATCCCACCCATACATACGGCGACTTCAAGCTGCGTCGGGGGCGTCCATCTCCTTTCGGGGCTACTCTAGTGCCCGGTGGTGTCAATTTCTCAATTTTTTCCTCTTACGCCAAATCTTGTATCTTGGTGCTGTTCCAAAAGCACGCCAAGGAACCGATGGCGGAAATTCCGTTTCCAGACGAATTCAGGATTGGCAATGTTTTTTCCATGATCGTATTCGACCTGGATTACGAAAATATCGAATACGGCTACCGCATGGATGGGCCTTTTAATCCCAAGGAAGGCCACTGGTTTGACTCCAGTAAAATTCTGATGGATCCCTACGCCAAGCTGATTGGCGGTCGGGATGTTTGGGGAGAAACGCCAGACTGGAGCGATATTTATCACCATCGCGCTCGCATCGCTTTAGATGACTTTGACTGGGGCGATGACCGTCCCCTGGAAATACCGCCCGAAGACTTGGTGATCTATGAGATGCACGTCCGCAGCTTTACCAAGCATCCTTCCTCCCAGGTGAAGCATCCCGGCACTTTTGCTGGCATTAAGGACAAAATTCCTTACATCAAAGAGTTGGGCGTCAATGCGATCGAATTGATGCCCGTCTACGAATTCGATGAATTTGAGAATTCGCGCCCCAATCCCGTCAGACCCGGTGAAACGCTGCTCAATTACTGGGGTTACAGTACGGTGGGGTTTTTTGCACCCAAGGCCGGTTACGCCGCTACCGGCAAACTGGGGATGCAGGTTGATGAGTTAAAAACTTTAGTCAAAGAACTGCACAAAAACGGCATGGAAGTAATTCTCGATGTGGTGTTCAACCACACGGCAGAAGGCAACGAGTACGGCCCTTATATTTCATTTCGGGGGATTGACAACAAGACGTACTATATGCTAACGCCGGATGGTTATTACTATAACTTTAGCGGCTGCGGCAACACGCTCAACTGCAACAATCCGATCGTCCGCAACATTGTGCTGGATTGTTTGCGCTACTGGGCATCAGAATATCACATCGATGGCTTCCGGTTTGACTTGGCCTCGATTTTGGGGCGCGACCCAAGGGGCTTTCCTCTCCCCAATCCGCCTTTGTTAGAGACTCTGGCTTTTGACCCGATTTTGGCTAAGTGCAAACTGATTGCCGAAGCTTGGGACGCTGGTGGGCTCTACCAAGTCGGTTCTTTCCCCGCATTCGGACGTTGGGCAGAGTGGAACGGTAAATACCGGGACACTGCGCGTAAGTTCCTCAAGGGCGATGCTTCCGCAGGGGAAATGGCACCCAGACTGACCGGTTCGCCAGACCTCTATGCCTGGGAAGGTCGCGGGCCAGCCACATCGATTAATTTCATCACGGCCCACGACGGTTTTACGCTGATGGATATGGTTTCGTACAACTATAAGCACAACGAAGCCAACGGCGAAAACAACAACGACGGTAGCAACGATAACGATAGTTGGAACTGCGGTTGGGAAGGGCCAACGGACGATCCTGGCATCAACGCTCTGCGGAAGCGGCAGGTCAAAAATGCTGTGGCTATGCTGATGGTTTCTACTGGTGTGCCGATGATTCTCATGGGCGATGAGGTGGGACGCACCCAGTACGGCAACAACAATACTTATTGCCACGACAACGAGCTAAATTGGCAGGATTGGACGCTTTTGGAGAAAAACGCCGACCTGTTCCGCTTTTTCAAGAACTGTATTGCCTTCCGTCACGCTCATCCGGTGTTGAGAAGTAAATACCACTTCAGCAACAGGGATTATATGGGGAGCGGCTATGCCGATATTACTTGGCACGGCACTCAGGCGTGGAATGCAGATTGGTCGGGTCGCGCTCTCGCTTTTATGCTCTGCGGCAAACACGCGAAGGCGGGGACGGTTGAGGATAACTACGTCTACGTCGCCATGAATATGCACTGGGAAGCTCTTTGGTTTGGAATCCCAGGTTTGCCAGATGGTATGAAGTGGCACGTTTTTGCCAACACGGGAGCTCCTACACCCGATGATATCTGGGAACCGGGCTTTGAACCGATGCTGGAAAATCAGTCGGGATTGTTGCTGGGCTCGCGCTCTGTGCTTATTCTCGTCGGTAAGTAAAACAAAGAAAAAGAAACGATTTCAGATTTTAGATTTCAAATTTGAAATCTGAAATTTCCAATCAATTCACTAAGATAAGGGGAAAATAATGGCTTTGGACGTAACGTTGGAAACAAAAACATCTGCCTCGAATGTCAAAATTGGCATAATCACTTTGTCTGGAGATTTGGATGCGAGTACAGCACCTACTTTCAAAACTGAAGTGGAAAAAGCGGCTAATGAGGGTGCAAAACGCCTCGTTTTGAAGTTGTCAGGGCTCAATTATATGGCCAGCGCAGGTTTGCGGGTGCTGATCTTTTCAAAGCAAAAGATGGGTACCGATGTTGACATCTACGTTGTCGCTCCTCAAGAAGGTGTGCTGGATACTTTGGAAAAGACCGGTTTCATTCAGGGTGTGATTTTGTTGGAGAAAGACGAGCCAGAAAAGTACGAACAATAATTAGAGATTGCCGATTTTAGATTTTAGATTTTAGATTTTAAATTTGCCATCTAAAATCTAAAATCTAAAATAATTCTGGATGGAAATTAAAAATATAAAATCCGAAATCAGAAATTCCCAATTAATCCTGAAAGATTGAAACCTGACTGCTGTCTATGGAATCTTTAACTGTACCTGGAAATCTAGACTCTTTGAGCGCGATCGCTCAATACGTTATGGCGGCTGCCGATGCAGCTGGATTGGATAAAAAAGCATCTTATAAACTGCGTTTGGCAGTTGATGAAGTAACCACCAACATTATTATCCACGGCTATGAAGAAAACCATCTCCAAGGAGATGTTTATATGATGGCCGATCTCGACGATAGCAGCCTGACTATTACTGTCGAGGATACCGCAACGGCTTTCGATCCTTTCCCTAAGTTATCCTTGGAGGAAGAAAAAATTGGTCTGCCAATGGAACAGAGACCTATTGGGGGGTTAGGAGTTTATCTGGCCATTCAAGGCGTCGATAAGTTCTTCTATGAAAGAGTGGGCGATCGCAATCGCAACACCTTTGTCGTCAAGCGAACCACGGCTAATGCTCAGTAGTAAAATATCAGCGGTTAGCAGTAAAAAAATTAACAACTGCTGACTGCTGAACACTGTATACTAAAGTTTCACATACCAAATTTGCAAAAAAAACAATTAAAAATAAACTATGGACATAAAAAAATTATTCTCCGGGTCTTTGCAATTCCGTATGACAGTCTTGCTACTGGCTGCGGTGATTCCTCCTATGTTGATAGGCATATTAGTGACGAGTTGGTACGCGGGCGAGATATTGCGTAAAGACGCAAAGAAAGAGTTGGCCGATAAAGGCAAAAATTTAGCTAAATTTGTGGGCAAATGGGAAGAAAGCAAAACTCTGGCACTGCGGAACCTGAGCCAGCAACCCGACGTTATCGGTATGGACTCAGCAAAGCAGAAACCCATTCTAACTAAGATGGTGAGCGTATATAAAAATTCTACGCTGACCGCCACTGACACAACAGGCAAAGTTACATCGACTAGCGACAAACAGGATACATCTAACTATAAAGATCGCGAATGGTTCAAGGGTGCAATAGCCGGAAAGACTATCACTCGTCAGACCCTGATCAGCCGTACAACGAATAAACCGCGCCTATGTTTGTCCACTCCGATTAGGGAGGACAAAGCACCGAGACCCATAAAGGGAGTAGTAGTTTCCTGTACAGACTTGACAGAAGTAGCGAAGGAAGTCGGTACAGTTAGTTTGGGAAAAACCGGTTACGCCTTTCTGGTAGATAACAAGGGTGTCGTGATCGCTCATCCCGACCCATCAATTACGGCTAAACTTCTCAACGTCAGTACCCAACCAGCAGTGAAAGCTTTGTTACAAGGGAAAACAGGTAATTTTTCCTTCACCGATCAAGGCACAAATTGGCTCTCCTATATCATTCCTTTACAAAATGGCTGGGGTGTGGTAGTAAAACAGCAAGAGAGCGAAGTGTTGCAGGAAGCAACGCGCTTTGGACAACTTGCTTCGGTTTTGGCAGTGTTCGGAGCTTTGGCAGTTGGCGGTATAACTTGGTGGTTGGCTAGCACTCTGGTGCGTCCGATTAAGGAACTGACTGTGGAAGCAAAAGCAATATCCACAGGTAATTTAGACCGCCGAGTCAAGATTGACCGAGAAGATGAACTGGGAACTCTTGGCGTTGCTTTCAATAAAATGGCAGAGCAATTGCAAGAACTGATTGACGTACAAGTCAAGTCGGCAATGGCGAGAAGCGAAATCGAAAAAGGACGGCAGATTCAGAAAGATTTTCTGCCAGAAACGCTACCGCAGCCAGAAGGTTGGGAAATTGCCGCAGTTTTTGAACCCGCTCGTCAGGTAGCAGGCGATTTCTACGATTCTTTCCCTCTAGTTGATGGCAAAATAGGTGTGGTAATTGCCGATGTCTGCGACAAGGGAGTGGGATCGGCTCTATTTATGGCTTTGTTCCGCAGTTTGATTCGGGCGATCGCACAACAAGATTATTCTGACGATCGCACAGCTCTAAAAAATGCGATGGAGTTTACCAATAACTACATCGCCACCAACCACAGCCGGACAAATATGTTCGCCACTATGTTTTTTGGCGTATTCGATCCCAAAACCGGAGAATTGAACTACGTCAATGGCGGTCACGAACCGCCCATTATCATGAGTCCGGATGGTACAAAAATACGCCTCAAACCCACAGGGCCAGCGGTGGGAATGCTGCCTAACCTAAAATTTAAAGTCGAACAAGCTCAATTAAAGCCAGGAGATATTTTGATCAGCTACACTGATGGTGTTCCAGAGGCTAAAGATACAGAAGCGAAATTCTTTACAGAAAATCAACTGCTCTCGCTGGTGGAACCGCCGATTTCTTCTGCAATCTCATTGCTGGAAACTCTT
>NZ_JACJUP010000191.1:0-8082 GCF_014748295.1 Planktothrix sp. FACHB-1355
GGCAATGCGGGGAATTCTACCAGAGTCGGTGCGTCTGCGCCCCAAATCGCCACTAGCTGGCGATCCTATTAGCTTACTTTTAAAGCAAGCTGGTTCGCAGTGGATGGATCGGTTTGAGCTTGCACCAGTGCTGACCAAATATGTGAAGCGAAATGCTCTGCCGTTGGTTTCTGGAATAAAGCAGGATATTAATGAAGTATGGATAGATCTGCGTGTGTTGAATCTCAACTACTGGTTACAACATTTGCAGACATTTAATTACAAATCAGCAAAGGAGGAAAACTATGCGTTCTAATCATGAGAAATTGACAAAGCAACCTTATAAAAGTCCCAACTTGTTTGTCTATGGTGATATCAGAGAAATTACAAAAAATTCCACCGGCCCGACTAAGAACTTTGATAATTTTACTACTCCTGACTCCAGCCACAAGACAAATACGTGATGTAAAAGACCCCAACCTATCAGTGCCAGAAGAAACCCGTGCTTTTTTATTCTGTCTATGGCCTACAACTGCATTCCAATGGGCCGATTCCGGGGTTAGTGCCTTTGCAAATTACCTCTGAAGTAGATGTTCGGGTTTGGTTGTCTTGTGTGCCGCCTTGGTGGGAAGATATTCCAGAAGTACTGCATAGAGTTTCTTATGTCAGTCCTTACCAAGACGAATGCGGTCAGCCGATATTGAGGGTGTGGAAAATTGACGATCGCTATTTCCGGCTTTTATACTGCGATCGCACCGAATTCATCGTTGACCGATCGGGCACGGAAATTTGGGCAACTTGGCCGGATAATTTAAGCTTGGAAGATACCGCTACCTACCTGCTAGGGCCGATATTAGGATTTTTGTTGCGTTTGCGGGGTGTGGTTTGTCTGCACGCCAGCAGTGTCCAAGTTGGCGACAAATGTATTGCTATTGTTGGCCCAGCAGGTGCGGGTAAATCCACAACAGTAGCTGCTTTTGCTAAAGCTGGGTTTCCGATTTTATCAGATGATGTGTTACCGCTTTTGGCGCGGCATAATAGTTATCTAGTACAATCGGCTTATCCGCGAGTGCGCCTGTGGCCTAAATCGGTAGAGATTTTATACGGTATGCCGGATGCCTTGCCGTGCTTGACACCGAACTGGGATAAACGTTATCTGGATTTAACTCAAGCAGGTTATGAATTTCGGCATCAATCGCTACCGTTAGGTGCTATTTATATGTTAGGCGATCGCATTACTTCTTCGGCTGCACCCTTTATTGAAACAGTGCCTGCCCATACTGGTTTAATTACCTTAGTGGCAAACACATACGCAAGCAATTTAATAGATAAATCAATGCGCGGTCAAGAATTTGACTTGTTGAGTCGAGTTGTAACTAACGTTCCTTTGCGGCGAGTTACGCCTCACGCAGATCCAGTCTATCTCTCAAAGCTCTGCGATCTGATTTTAGAGGATTTCGAGAGATTGGCTAATAACTAATACCCCATTATCGGTTACCAATGTATAGCATTTCCGGATTTGGTAGCATGATTGCTGACAAAGGGCGAATGGATGCCTACGTCAAAGCACTGCGCCAATCTGTAAAACCTGACTCAACGGTACTGGATATCGGTACTGGTACGGGAATTTTTGCCTTGCTTGCCTGTCAATTTGGAGCTAAAAAGGTTTATGCGATCGAGCCGAGCGATGCTATCCAAGTGGCGCGAGAAATTGCGGCAGCCAATGGATATGCTGACCGGATTGAGTTTATCCAAAAGCTATCAACTGAGGTGAATTTACCGCAATTAGCTGATGTAATTATATCAGATATACGCGGCATATTGCCACTTTTTCAGCAGCATATTCCCGCGATTGTTGATGCTAGAAAACGTTTGCTTTCTCCGGATGGCATACTCATTCCTCAATGCGATACTTTGTGGGCAGCAGTAGTGGAAGTACCACATTTATACAGTCGCATTGTATCTGCTTGGGATGATAACGCTTATGGACTTGATATGAAGGCGGCAAGGCAAATTGTAACTAATATTTGGAGTAAAGGTCGGGTAGCACCCGCACAACTTTTAACTACTCCACAATCTTGGGCGACTTTGGATTATTCTACAATAGAAAGTTCCGATGTTAGCGCCCAAATAAATTGGGATGTGGCAAGAAGTGGAAGGGCTCACGGGTTAAGTGTTTGGTTTGATGCTACTCTGGCAGAAGGGATAGGCTTTTCTAATGCACCAGGAATGCCGGAACTTATCTACGGTATTGCTTTCTTTCCGTGGACAAAACCAGTTTTTTTAGAACTTGGCGAGCGAGTTTCTGTTAGTTTACAAGCTAATTTAGTTGGCGATAATTATATTTGGCGTTGGCATACTTGTGTGCTAAATAATTCAGGAAATATCAAGACTAAATTTCAGCAATCTACATTTTTTGCTATGCCGCTACCGCCAGCAGAATTGCGTAAAGGATCTGCTAATTATGTCGCGACTCTAAATGAGGAGGGAGAAATCGATCGCCTAATTCTGGAATTGATGAGTAGCGGTAAGGAGTTGGGCGATATTGCGCGTCAAGTACAAGCGCAATTTCCCGATTATTTTGCTAATTGGCAATCAGCTTTGACGCGGGTGGGGGATTTATCGAAAAAATATAGTAAATAGGGAATAAAAGCCGATATCTAAAGTAAGTTTTAGAATTTTACGATTGCAGATAAACGCAGATGAAGTATTAAAGCTATAAAATGAAAAGTTTGAGACATTTAAAGATTAAGTTAAAGGGTGGTTTGAGTCAGTTGCCTTATTTACTGCGAAGTCTGATGTTAGTGTGGGCAGCTGCTAAAAAGTGGACTATTGTGTGGGCAATACTGTTGGTAGTGCAGGGATTATTACCAGTAGTGACAGTTTACTTAACTCAGCAACTTATAGATAATTTGGTGCCAGCTTTAGGTGCGGGTGCTAACTGGGAAAAAGTGCGATCTTCCCTGATGTTAGTTGCCTTAATAGGCAGTATTATACTATTATCTCAGATACTTGGTAGTTTGTTAAACTGGGTTCGCACTGTTCAATCAGAATTAGTCAGAGATTATATATCTAATCTTATTCACGAAAAGTCGATCGCGATCGATTACGCTTTTTACGAAATACCAGAATATTACGATCGCTTGCATCGCGCCCGCCAAGATGCTTATTTTCGCCCGGTGACGTTACTGGAAAATGGTGGCAATTTGCTGCAAAATAGTATAACCCTGATGGCAATGGCAGTGGTGCTGACGCGCTTCGGTATTTGGTTACCTCTAGCGCTGCTAATCAGCACTCTGCCTGCCTTTTATGTTGTTGTGCGCTACAGCAACGAAAATTATCAATGGTGGCTGCGGACAACTGCTGACGAACGTCGCAGCTGGTATTATTATTGGCTGCTGACAGAAATGCAGTATGCGGCTGAATTGCGCTTGTTTGGCTTAGGAGAACATTTTAAATCTGCTTATCGGATTTTACGACGAAAGTTACGTTCGGAACGGGTGCAATTAGCTAGGAATGAGAGTTTGGCGAATTTGGGTGCAAGTGCGATCGCGCTAGTGCTTACCGCAGTTGCTCTCGCTTGGATGGTGTGGCAAGCTATTCTGGGCAGGGTAACGCTGGGCGATTTAGCTCTATTCTACCAGGCATTCGATCGCGGTCAGAATGTCATGCGAAGTCTTTTGGGAAATTTAGGCCAAATTTACAGCAATATGCTGTTTTTGGGCAACTTGTTCGAGTTTCTGGAATTACCACCGCAAACGATCGACTCTCCGTCAGCGCGAATGACACCCACAAGCTTGAAACGGGGAATCTGTTTCGATCGAGTTACCTTTCGCTATCCGGGTAGCCAAAAGGCAGCTTTGCAAAACTTCAATCTTGCTATTCCGGCTGGTAAAATTGTGGCGATCGTCGGTGCTAATGGTGCTGGTAAAAGTACGCTGCTGAAATTGCTATGTCGATTGTACGATCCGCAAGAGGGTAATATTAAATGGGATGATGTAGATTTGCGGGAATTTCCTATCCAACACCTGCGACGATTAATTACTGTTTTATTTCAACAACCAGTTGGCTACAATGCTAGCGTGGCTGAAAATATTGGTTTTGGTGATGTCACGGCGTCTGCTAGTTTGTCTGAAATTATCGATGCTGCGCGAGGGGCGGGTGCGGAGGAAGTTATCGATCGCTTGCCAAAAGGTTACCATACTTTGTTAGGCAAATTGTTTGAAAGTGGTACGGAACTCAGCGGCGGCGAATGGCAACGGATTGCCTTAGCGAGAGCTTTTCTGCGTCAGGCTCCTTTAATTATATTAGATGAGCCGACTAGCGCAATGGACTCCTGGGCTGAAGCAGATTGGATGGAAAGATTTCGGCAGTTGGCGCTCTTTCGGACAGCAATTATTATCACTCATCGCTTTACTATAGCCAGACGTGCTGACATTATTCACGTAATGGCAGACGGTCAAATTGTAGAATCAGGTAGCCACGATGAGTTATTAGTTCTGGGAAAACTGTATGCTCAATCATGGCAGGCACAAATCAATGTTAATAGCTAATTGCGTTCATAAATATTGATAAATAGCAATGAAATATCAACTATGAACTATGAAAAATTTCTACTTTTTATTTTACGCGGACGCTCGAACTCGGAGGCATTACAGGCAGCACGAGAAATAGTTTCTAATAACGATATTAATTGGCAAAATTTGCATAAAATTATCGATGCTGAGGCTCTGGCACCCTTGCTTTATCATATTGTACGCGGACAAGATGTAGTTCCGACATCAGTAGAAGAAGTTTGGCGTAAAGCTTACTATCACAATGCTTGTCGTAATGCACTGATGTTGCGGGAATTGGGTGATGTGCTGCAAAAGCTGGCAGTTGTGGGAGTAGATGTTATGGTTATCAAAGGTGCGGCTTTAGCTGATATGGTTTATGGCGATATTGCAGCGCGATCGATGAGCGATGTCGATTTACTTATTCACCCGCAAGATTTGCCAACGACTAGACAAATTTTGGCGAATTTGGGCTACAAACCTGCCTATGTGGATATGCAGACTGGCTTTACGGAAGATTTCCGCAATGAACAGATTTTTCGTAAGGAGGGACTTGTAAATATTGTTATCGATTTGCACTGGCGGCTGCTCGCTCCTGTCTACTATCAACGCACGTTTACAACAGATTGGTTTTGGGAAACTTCTTTGCCTGCTAAGATTAGTTTAGCACCAGCGTTTGTGTTGGGTTGCGAAGCGCAAGTGGTTTATTTATGCGCTCATTTGATGTTACATCACGGTGGTAAAAGTTTGCTGTGGTTGCACGATATCGCTGCTGTTATAGATTTTTATAAAGAACAGATAGATTGGGAAAAAATCATTTCTAAGGCTAAAGAATATAAATTGGATTTGTCAGTACAACAAATGTTACTGCGCGTTGCTGATGAGTGGAATGCTCCTATTCCTGCGGAAGTTCTGGAAAAATTGCGTGCTTTGCAACCTTCACGCGATGAAGTACGGACTTATTCATGGCAACATCAAACTATGGCTTTGCGTTTGTTTGCTGATTTAGCAGGTACTAAAGATTGGCGTCAAGGTTTGCGTATTGCTTGGGATACTCTATTTCCAACTCGCGAATATATGCAGCAACGCTACAACATTCCTCACCCATTTCTCGTACCTTTATATTATCCC
Organism: Planktothrix sp. FACHB-1355; assembly: GCF_014748295.1. Classification (NCBI taxonomy): domain Bacteria; kingdom Bacillati; phylum Cyanobacteriota; class Cyanophyceae; order Oscillatoriales; family Microcoleaceae; genus Planktothrix; species Planktothrix sp. FACHB-1355. Next base: position 5,664 of record NZ_JACJUP010000191.1, read on the forward strand.
TATCGTTGGTTGCGAGGTATGAAGCGCGTACCGAATTAGGAGGGGCTAGGGATTAGGGATTAGGGACTAGGGAAGAGGGATTAGGGGCTAGGGATTAGGGATTAGGGAAGAGGGGAAATTTTGACTTTTGACTTTTGACTTTTGACTCCCACTCTCCCCTCTTCTCTAGCCTCTAACCCCTAGTCCCTAGCCCCTATTTAAGAGGATGGTGTTCGCTGAGTATTTTTTCGACTCTAGCTTCATCAATTCTAGCCGTTAGTTTTGTTGCTTCATAATTATCTCTGGTGGTTTTGGCTAAAGTAAAAGTGGAGCCAACTGAAAATAGTAAACCCATACCCATATAACCTTTTACCCAGCCATCTACAGGTAGGTAAATTATCCCGACGGAAGTTGCGGAGACGGAAAGAACAAAAGAAGCCCAAACTTGAATAATCCAAGCGGCGGTATCTTTTTGTGGAATAATTGGTGGTTGTGGCATAAAGGCTTCCAGTGGTAGGATAAAATCTCTTTGCTTATTAGCTTGTTTTCACGATCTTCTAATTATTTCTTGTGGTAGATAGATTTTAAGTGACACTTTGTTAAGTGAATCTTAGAAAATCTGTGCGTTCAACGATAACTGGGGCTTTCCAAGGATTGATAACTCTTGTTATGTTGGGACGGTTTTGCAATTGGCACAAGATATGTGCGATTTTAGAGTTAATTTTGTTTATCTTTAGGACTTACGCACGCTGGGGCTAGAAACCGGGTTTCTTCGTCGATCGTTCACAGTGAAACCTACCATTTTTCCTAGAAACCCGGTTTCTTTGCGTAAGTCCTAATCTTTTGTTTTTTGCCAGAGGCGCACACCCCATCCGGCTACTACAGCAAATATAACGCTGAGAAAAAAGGCTGTCAGGAAAGGATGCAGCGGACGAGAAAGGGAAGGAGTTTGCCAAGGTTGTGTGATTAATCCTGAAGTAGAAGCCATTATCGCACCTGCACCGATCGCAATCCCAATGGCTTGTATTTCGTTTTGTAAACCTTTATCGGCTTTGGCTAGCTGACGATCGATCCGCGTTTGTTCTATTTCGACGATACCGCGAATGGAGGCGATCGCGCGATCGAGCAATTTTTCTCCTGGCACAAAATATCCCTGATTTGCTTTAATTTGGGATTGAAATCGGCGACAATTGCCGCTGAGAAAGCTTTCTAAGAAAGATAGGTCGTTGCCAAACCAAAAATTGCTATCTTTCTCTATTTTAACTTTAATTTTTTTGAGCTTTTCGCCGTAATTGCGGGTGTTGATTGCGATCGTGTGGCGCTGTTCTTCCAAGTCGCGCAACAGACGAGTGTATTCGGAGGCTGATTTGGCAAGGATTTTCAGTTTTTGCTGCAACTTGTTCAAATCGTCTTCGCTTAAACTGTCTGGTTTTGTGATATTTTCTACTGCATCGATTTCTTGCTCTATTTTATTGTAGATGATATCCAGAGCTTTGTAAACTTGTCGGCTATCGCGATAGGATTGAATTATCTTATTTCTGTGACAGAATAAATCGATTAAATCCTGATAGCATTCTGAAAATTTTTTATCAGTTTCTTTGTTGCAGAATAGCCAGACAAGGATGTGTTGGTAGGGAGTTTTATCCCCTAATATACCGTATTCATAAATCGGACTGCCAAATAGTTGTCCTTCTCGATGAAATGAAGGTTGTTTTTCTCGATCTGGAATAAAAGCTTCCAGACATTCCTGCGCCAAATCTCTTAAGTATGAACCCTTACCGCTACTTTCTTCAAATACCAATTCCAAATAATCGGGAAATAAATCTCGTTTATCCTCAGCTACCCAAGCTGTAATCAGGAGAGTTTGACCGAGCGAACTGGCGATAAAATTTGGTAGCAAGCAATCATCTGGATTAAACTGAGATAGCAGCGCCGTATCTACATACTCAGTATCATTATCCTTCTCATCTTTTTCCGGAATGCGAATATTTAAAGCTAAGCTGTAACTATCTTGAATTCGCAGCGGATAGGCGAAACCTTCAAAATTTAGCGATTTTTCATCCAAGGTAAATTTGCCTTGAAATGGTGGGGAAATATTATCGTTTTTGGCGATTTCCTCATTTTTGAGTAAGTCTACGCGCAAGCGTTCCGGTTCTTTTTGTAAATCAATGCGCTGCGGCAAATTGAAATTTTGGATATTTAACTTTGCTAATATTTCATCTACCTTTGCGTAGAGGAGATATAGCTTTTTCTCACTCTGCAAATCGTAGGCGAAAAGGTGGATGTTTGGGGCGTAGACTTGACGTTTCATAATTGTCATTGTTCATTGTTCGTATCAAGTCCGGTTGCATCAGTCGTGTAAAAACTTCCCAGGAAATTTATCTGCGTTTATCCTGTGTCATCTGCGATCGATTTTTACTCTTCCCGAAGCTAGCGGACA
>NZ_JACJUP010000192.1:0-8080 GCF_014748295.1 Planktothrix sp. FACHB-1355
TTTCTTAAAGAAACCGGGTTTCTGCGTTGTACTTTATCTGAGTTTAAGTTGTAGCGTGCATCAGACCCCTGAATTTTGGATCTCATCAGTAATTTTATCGCTAGTGACGCACCCTACTTAATTTAACAAGCAACTTGAAAAGCTGCTTAATTGCCGCCTGAAGTGACAGATTTATGGTGTTGGTGGCTATCTTCTGGCTTGGGACGCCATTGCCCATCTTCACCTGGTTCGTATTCTTGCTTGACGCTGTTCCAAGCAACATTCATAGCGGCTTCTTCGCTCATACCGTCTTCACTGGCGCTATTGTATGCTGCCAGAAAAATTTGCTGGGCACCTTGATTTAGCTGTTGTTGTACTTCCGAAGGTAAATCTTGTAGTTGTTTTTGAGACATTAACCCGCTCCTAGTTTTATTTCCGTCTGGGATCATCGTAAAAAGCTCAACAAACAAGTTCCTCTTTCTGGAAGGTAGTATGTATTATTTACCCATCTATCTCAGGGATAAACAATGAGTTAAGCGATTTCGTATCCAGTAATACAAATAGGACTTACGCAAAGAAACCGGGTTTCTAGATCGTCATTTTTACCTTCTTACCGAGTGGCATCTGTGTCGCTTATAAATTAATCGTCTCAATTTAAAAAATGGGTTTAATCAGACTTAAGGGTGAAAGCATCTTTGGGTGCGATCGCAAATCCGACAAAAGTAGGAAGATTTTTAAATTTATATTAACGGGCAATCTTTCGGGGCAAAGATGAGGAAGATACCCAAGTTTCCCGGCTTTATGCAGTGGGCGTTCCGGCGAACTTTCGCGATGAAAGATATGCGTCGGGGTTAGGGCGTCGGGCGTCGGGCGTCGGGGGAGTTGCTATGGTTGTGGGTTTAGCCCTTGCAAAGCCAAACCCAACGATTTCTCTGCTAACCAGTTGGGTTTTGTTCCTGGAAACCTTTTTAGATTTTGGATTGTCAATTATTCAATCCAAAATCTAAAATCTAAAATTTTGTCATCGGGACAGTTTCCGATCGAAACGAAAAGCCCTCACTGCAAGACAGCGAGGGAGGTTCGGTTGAAACAGAGCGCTCGGTGATTAAACTGCTAACTTTAGAATCTCTTTTTTTGAAAAGAAGACCATGAGCGATTATTTAGATGAGAATGGCAGTCATACCTAATTTGAGGCTGGTGCTTCTTCAAAACCTCCTCAATTAAGTCATTTATTCTATTAATTCTATGTTTAAGGCATTCCGGGTCAATCGCGGCCCAAATAATAGCTCTGTTAGTTTTACTCATTTGTGTTGGCCAACACAAAATATATGTGATTTCAATTACATATTTCGCTAAAAATAGTTTGACAGCCTCTTACTTAGGGTAGAGAAGACATAAAAATAACCCGATCGCAGTAGTTTGCATACAAAATTTATTAACTATTTCATCTATCTAAAGAGTGATAAAATCAAAACAGTAGGGGTGAGGTTCCGCCGCCTCTACCCAGTTCTCAACGAGAAATACGAAAAACCCAAATTCATTCGTACTCAGTAACAAAATTTGAATAAAGTAAAAACTTATACTAATGTTAAATGATAAGCTTATTCCAAAAGCTTCTTCGATAGGATGGCAAAAGATATGCAACTGCTTCAGCTTTAAAGTTGCTTTAAATTGTATGAAACCGGACTTGCCATTCAAACCCACACAAGCGCGTCGCACTTGGACTCCTAATTTCGTTCTGGTTTTGAGTCTGGTGCTGACTGCGATCGCCAGCTACTACGTCTCCGCAATGACAAGAGCTAAAGACGAGCTCCGGTTTGAAAATGCAGTCCAGCGCACCCAGAACGACATTCAAAAACGTTTGGACACTTACATCACTCTGCTGCGTACAGGTAGTGGGTTATTTGCTGCTTCCGAGCAAGTTAGCCGCGATGAATTTCGTGCCTATATCGATCGCCTCGAACTCCGCCGCACTTACCCAGGAATTCAGGGAATCGGTTTCTCAGTGCGAGTATCCCCCTCAGAAAAAGATCGCCTCATAGCGGATATGCGTAAGCAAGGAGTAAAAAATTTTACGATAAGACCGCAATACAAACGTGCCGAATATCACTCGATTATTTATCTGGAACCGTTAGATCGGCGAAATCAAGCTGCGATCGGTTTTGATATGTTCGCCGAACCGATCCGCCGCGCTGCAATGGAACGGGCACGGGACACTGACTCACCCGCCGCATCCGGTAAAGTAATCTTGGTTCAGGAAATCGACAAACACAAGCAAGCTGGCTTCCTAATTTATGTGCCTGTTTATCGCAATGGCACAACACGCAACACAGTCGCGCAGCGTCGAGCCGCATTGCAGGGTTTTATCTACAGTCCTTTTCGTGCGGATGATTTAATGGCGGGAATTTTCAGCAACGAAGAATTTCCCTTCTTGGACTTTCAAATTTATGACGGAACTGCTCCCGACGCGAAAAACCTGTTGCACTCCTCAGATAGTAAGAGTGATTTCCAGCACAGATTTTACCGACCTCGCTTTACCACCACGATAAAGATAGATATCGCCGGACGCCCTTGGACTATTGTTTTCACTTCCCGACCGGAACTCGATCGCCTTTCCGAAACAAGGCTGATGCCTTACATCGCCGTTGTGGGTGTGTCGATCGGTTTGATACTGTTCGCTGTCACGCGCAGTCAAGTTCGCGCCCGCATTGCCGCAGAAAGTTTAGCGGTTGACTTGCGCGATTCGGAACGAGCGCTCAAACAAAGCGAGGAAAGATTTCGGCAACTGACTGAAAAAGTCCGCATCATTCCTTGGGAGGCAGATGCTATGACTGGGAGATTCACTTATGTTGGGCCTCAAACAGTGGATATCCTTGGCTATGCGCTAGAAGATTGGTACACCGATAACTTTTGGGAAAAACACATTTACTCAGAAGATCGAGAGTGGGCGATCGAGTTTTGTCAAAATGGCACAGTTTCTCAGGAAAACTACGAATTTGAATACAGAATGTTGGCAGCGGATGGAGACATTGTATGGTTACTCGATCTCGTGAATGTCGTGCGAGATGAAAATGGGCCGAAACTGCTGCGCGGCATTATGATCGACATTACCGATCGCAAGTTGGTAGAGGCAGAACGCACCCGACTTCTAGAACGCGAACAGGCAGATCGCGCTGAGGCGGAGGCGGCAAACCGTATGAAGGATGAGTTTCTGGCAACGCTTTCCCACGAGTTGCGAACGCCTCTGAATGCAATGGTGGGATGGACGACTTTACTGCGAACTCGAAAGTTTGACGAAGCTACTACTGCCCGTGCTTTGGAGACAATCGATCGCAATACAAAGGCACTTTCCCAACTGATTGAAGATCTGTTGGATGTCTCGCGCATTATGACGGGCAAGTTCCGCTTTGATTTACGTGCGGTCAATCTGGCTGCTACGATCGAGGCTGCTATTGATGCGGTGCGATCGGCTGCGGAAGCAAAAAATATTATCATTAATTCGGTATTTGAAGACCGATTTTGTTTAGTATCTGGCGATCCTACTCGCTTGCAGCAAATTGTCTGGAATTTGCTTACGAATGCAATTAAGTTCACACCCAAGGGAGGGCAGGTTGAGGTTCATCTCGATCGCCATAACTCGAATGCACAAATAACTGTGATCGATACCGGTCAAGGCATTTCTCCTGAATTTTTACCTCATATTTTTGAACGCTTCCGTCAAGCTGATGCCAGTATCACTCGCAAACACGGCGGTCTTGGCTTAGGGCTGGCAATTGTTCGCCATCTAGTCGAATTGCATGGCGGAACTATTCGCGCTGAAAGTCCAGGAGAAGGACAGGGAGCAAAGTTTATCGTGACTCTACCGTTTAGGGCGATTAGCGACTTATCCCAAGTTTCCGAAGTTGCGAGTTCGGATCGGCAAGATATACTTAGCGATCGAAACGAGAATGTAGCGATCGACAAATCTTTATTCCTAAATAATTTATCCGTGCTTGTTGTTGATGATGAACCCGATGCACGCGAGTTGGTGACTGCTGTACTGGAAAAAAGCGGCGCTAAAGTAACAGCAGTGGGATCGGCTAAAGAAGCTTTTGCGATAATTACTGAGGCTGCTGGTGGTAGAAGACCGGATATTCTAATTAGCGATATCGGGATGCCAGAAGAAGATGGATATACTTTAATCCGCAAGATTAGGGCGCTTAAGCCAGATCGAGGCGGACAAATTCCCGCTATAGCGCTCACAGCATATGCTAGAGCAGAGGAACGAGCAAGAGCGATCGCTGCCGGTTTTCACATCCACATACCAAAACCTGTCATACCAGAAGAATTGATTGCAGTAGTTGCCAACCTGCTAGGGGCTAGGGGTTAGGGGCTAGGGATTAGGGAAGAGGGAAGAGGGAAGAGAGAAGAGGGAGAGGGAAGAGGAAGAGGGAGAGGGAAGAGGGAGAGGGAAGAGGGAAGAGGGAAGAGAGAACAATATTAATTCTCCCACTCTTCCCCTAGTCCCTAACCCCTAACCCCTAGCGATCGCAAAGCACCTTATCCTTTTGACTGACATTTTGATTAGTTTGCAAATAATTACGTGCCAAATTGCAACTTTTAGTTAAAAGATCTTCGAGGTTGAAATTCCAGAGAATTACCTTGTTATCGGAACTTGCAGAAGCAAGCATCTGACCGTCCGGCGACCAAGATAAACTCCTTACTTCACCTTGATGATTTTTCAAACTTCTCAGCAGGCTACCGTCAATGTGCCAAAGTCTCACCATTTTGTCTGTACTGGCTGTTGCCAGTGTTTGACCGTCAGGACTGAAACTGACGCTGGTGACTTTACCTCTATGCCTTAAAATACTCAGTAAAGTGCCTTCAATTTGCCAAAGTTTTACAGTTCCGTCCGCACTAGCAGAGGCAAGCATATGACTGTCGGGACTGAAACTTATGCTTGTTACCGAACTGCTGTGTCCTTGCAAATCTCTTTCCCACACACCGTCGCGACTCCAAAGTTTGACGGTGCCATCCGCATCGGCGGAGGCAAGTGTTCTGCCGGTAAAACTCCAATTTACGCAGGTTACCCAACCGCGATGTCCTGCTAAGTTTTTGACTGCTTGACTGTTCAATTTCCAAAGTTTAACGGTGCCATCTGCACTAGCAGAAGCGAGTGTTTTGCCGTCTGGGTTAAAACTTATGTTTGTTACTTTATCGTGATGTCCATTGAAAATTTTGAATGGGCGAGTTTCACTCACAGCTTTGCCGTTTGTGTGCCAAAGTTTGATTGTGCGATCGTCGCTAGCTGCGGCAAGTATTTGACCGTCAGGGCTGAAATTTAAGCTGTTAATTTTAGCGCTAGCAAGATTAAATGTAGCGAGTGCTTTGCCATCGCTTTGCCAAAGTTCGATCGCTCCATTATCGCTCGCCGCAGCGAGCATAAAAGTTTTTGCTTGTTTTCCCCCCAATTTTTGAGGGCTAAAGGTTATGAAAGTTATTTTACTGCTATTTTCCGGCAAGCGATCGGGCTGTTTTAGCGAGTAGATTGCTTGATTGAGGGCGAGTAAAACTCTCATCCGAGTATCCGAGTTAATTCCAAATGGCAATTTTTGCACTCTTTTGCCTGCGCGGATGCTTTCTATTAAGGCATCCCATTTTTTGTTAGATTCCAACAGTGCTTCTGAATATAAGCTGATGGCGTTAATTTCGGTGTTTCTGCGATCGCTCCATATTTTTAGCCAAACTATCTCGGCGATTAAGGTGAAGAATAACACTAAAACTACGAGCGCTCTGATATTAATTGCCACTCGCATTTGGCGCTCGTGTTTGAGTTTGGCTTCAGTTAATTTTCGGCGCTCTTGCTCTTTACTCAGTTCGGCAAGTAAATCTTTTTCTCTACTCAGTCGCTCAATTTCAGTCCGACTTTGTTGTTCTCGATCGCGCAATTCTGCTAGGGCTGATTCTTGGCTGGCTGCGAGGAATTGATAATCGCGATCGCTCAAGCTTTTGCCTGTCGCCCAATTGAGTGCTTCTTGCAATGCTTGCCCTCGCAACAATCGCGATTCATCTTGACAGTTGGATGTTAACCATGCTAATAATGCTGCGCCATGAGGACGCAAGTCGGAAAAAGCTTTTTCAACCCAATTTAAGTTAAAAATTGCTTCGTAAATGCGATTGTAAACTCTTAATTTACCAGCACGCATAACCACCAAACCCGATAGTCTCAGTTGCGCTTGTTCGGGTGTGTCATCGGCGGGAATTTCTCCCTCTTCTAATATTTTTTGATAAAGTCCCAGCAATCTGCCGGCGCGTTGTTGATTGGAGAGGATGCGATCGCGTATCGTTTTTATATGTGCTGGTTCATCGTGGGATTCCCAATTTTCGATAATATAAAATTTTACTAATTCGGTAATTGTCGCGGGTTCATTGTTGATAGTTGATTGTACTACTAATTTACAAAGTTTTTGCGATAGAAACGGCTGTCCGCCTGTCCATTCCAATATCTCTTTTAAAATTTCTTGAGAATTGTCTAATTTTTCTACCAATCCTTTGGCTAGGGGTTGAGCTTCGTGCAGTGCAAAACCATTTAATTCGATCGCACGACCGATATTAAACGGCGTGCGAGTCGGATCGGAAATTAAATCGCTGGGCGTAGCGACTCCCAACAAAGCAAATGTAAGCCGCTGGTATTTTGATTTTTGGGCACGTTTGTTGTGGCAGGATCTAATCAGGGCAAAAAAGTCGTCTAGAGGTTCTTTGAAACTGAGGACGCTATCAATTTCATCGATAAAAATTACGATATTTTCAGTAACTTTTACCAGCAGCACTTCTTCTATCAATTCACCTAAACGTTGGACTGGGGGAATTAATTCGCGATCGCGCCACCAGTTCATAAACTCCATCGTGTTAAACAAATTGAAATTTGTCAAGAGTTTGTAGGCGACACCTCCATACCATTTTTCCAAAGAAACTTGCTGACTGCCAATATCTGAAAGGTCGATCGTAGCGCAGGCGACGCCTTCAGCTTTTAGTCTTTGCATCGTGCGTACCAGCAAGCTAGACTTACCCATTTGTCGAGAATTGAGTACATAGCAAAATTCTCCTTTTTTCAGTCCTTCATATAAGTCATTGTCAGCTTTTCGCACCACATAAGTTGGTGCATCTACTGGTAAACTTCCGCCGATTTGATATTGGTATTTTTTTGGCATATAAATAAATTTTAAATTTGAGAGTTTAGATTGAGATATGAGTGCTAAAGGCATTATATTAGGAGTTAAGCAAAAAAACCCGGTTTCTCTGAAAAATCGTGGGTTTAACAGCTAAAGATATCCGAAGAAACCTGGTTTCTAGCGCCAGGGTAATTTCTGTATATAAGAAAAGCGATCGCCCTTGGTTTCCTTGAGCGTAAGATAAGAGCGATCGCATCCTACCCATGCTTAATAAATCTGTTTTACATTGCCATTATTTTCTTCTCCCACAATCGCACCAATCCCCTCCAAAGTCGATGGAATACTGCGCGGATCGACAAACATCACCTTGCTGCTTCCACTGCTACCAATCTTGATACCCATTTCCAGATAATTTTGCGCCAGTAAAAACTGCAAAGACTTGGTAGCATTGGGATCGGCATTTAACTTTTTGCCAATAATTTCCATCGCCGCCGCCACACCTTGCGCCTTTAAAACTTGCTCTTTTTGTTGCGCTTCCGCTGACAAAATCGCTGCTTTTTGCCGCGCTTCAGCTTCAATCAGTTGTGCTTCAGCTTCCCCTCTGGCTGCATTAATTACCGCTTCTCTTTCCCCTTCCGATGTAAGAATAGCAGCTTGTTTTTTCCGTTCCGCAGACATCTGCAATTCCATCGCACCTTGCACAGTTTTAGAAGGAACAATTTCCCGCAATTCCACCCTCGTCACCTTCACACCCCAAGGTTCGGTGGCTGTATCTAAATCTCGCAACAAACTTTTGTTGATTGCAGTGCGTGCGGTGAAGGTTTCATTCAGTTCAAGGTTACCCATTTCTGAGCGAATTTGAGTTACCACCAAATTCACAATTGCTGCTTGCAGATTTTGCACTTTGTAATAAGCTTTCTCAATGTTAATAATCCGCCAGTAAACCACCG
>NZ_JACJUP010000193.1:0-7997 GCF_014748295.1 Planktothrix sp. FACHB-1355
CAGCAACAGTGTAACCTAATTTTTGATAATATTAGCGAGCTTTTAGAAGAACACTTTAACCGTTGTTCGGATTTGGAAAAAGAAGTAATGTATTGGTTGGCAATTAATCGAGAACCAATGAGCATAGTAGAACTGCAATCAGATATTTTATCTCTGGAATCAAAGCAAAAGTTACCCGATCATCTGATTTCTTTGGAAAGGCGATCGCTCATAGAAAACAACTCAGCAACTTACACTCTTATATCAGAAGTTAAAGATTATGTAAATAATCGTTTAATTATGCTTATTTATCACGAGATAACTTTTAATAAAAAAGACCTGATACATCGCCTTTGCCTGTGGAAATATCCAACGGTAGAAAATATTAATTCAGAAGAGATAAATTTCATATTAAAGCCAATCGTCGAAAAACTGTGGCAACATTTTGGAGGTCAAGCTAATCTAGAAAAAAGACTGAACGAGATTTTATTAGAAATGCGATCGCGAGTTTCCAATCTGCAAGGATATGGAGAAATAAATATTATTAATTTACAAAAAGTAGCTGCAATCGAGCCCAAAAATACCGCAAAAAAACCGCAGGCAAGCATTGATGAATGCCGATGAAATTATCTGCGTTCATCAATGCTTGCCTGCCGCAACACCTCCGCTACCAAACTGTTTTCTTAAAGGTAAATGCGTGGTATTAGCCATCGACCGATCGAAAATCCGGTTGGGAGGATGTGTGAGTAACTCCTATGCGGTTTTAAATTTGAACTTAGCATCGAGCAAAAAGCGCTGCTTCGAGGTTTTTGAGAGCTGTTTCCAAATCGTCATTGACAATTTGGATATCGAATTCATTAGCAGCTTCAATTTCCTCTTTAGCGCGGCGGAGGCGACGAGTAATGGAATCTTCGGAATCTTGACCTCGACCGCGAATGCGATGCTCTAGTTCGCATAGGGAAGGTGGCAAGATAAATAGACGCAAGGCGGTAGGAAACGTCTGTCGAATTTGTCTTGCTCCTTCTAACTCAATTTCTAATATCACGCACTTGCCTTGAGAGATAAGCTTTTCTACGGGTCGGCGGGGCGTACCGTAGTAGTTGCCGGCAAATTGAGCCCATTCCAGCAGCTCGCCATGCTTCACCATTTCCTCGAACTCTTCGATACTGACGAAGTAATAATGCTGTCCGTCTATTTCCCCTGGACGGGGAAGACGGGTAGTTACGGATACGGAAAGTTCGAGTTCGGGATGGTGTTTGAGGAGCGATCGCAGCAATGTACCCTTGCCGACTCCACTTGGCCCCGTAAAAACGATCAGTCTGCCTGTCTGCATATTAACCATTTGAGATTTGAGATTTTAGATTTTAGATTGGTTTTTAGTCCAAAATCCCAAATCTAAAATCCAAAATGGACAGGTTTAATGTTCGCTAGCAGCACCATCTTTACTGATCACGAAGCGATTGGCGACCGTTTCCGGCTGAATCGCTGAGAGAATAACGTGGCTAGAATCAGTAATGATGACAGCCCTAGTGCGACGCCCGTAAGTTGCGTCAACTAGCTGGCCCCTATCCCTCGCGTCAGTGATGATACGCTTAATAGGGGCAGACTCCGGGCTGACAATGGCAACGACCCGGCTTGCAGAAACGATATTGCCAAAACCAATGTTGATTAGCTGAATATCCATGACAAATTGACCGCCTACCGATATGAGGAGCTAGTAATATAATTTCAATGGTAATTCCAAAAATTTGGACTTACAAGCCTAAAAAAGACGATTGCTCTTGTTTTTAGCTTATATTTATTGTTTTTCACCTTTTTCCGAATTTGACATCAATCAAAAGATATATAACTGAAGGGCTACTAAAAGGCCACACTGACCCGAAGCGGGTACAGTGTGGGTAGTTTACTCTTACCTGAAACTTTAACGAACACAATCACAATATAAAGATTGTGTAAAATCAACTACTCCTTATGGACAGTACAGTTATGCCCACTTTAGTCTGAAAGAACAGGGAGCGAGAGGTCTGAGTTCGGTATGTCAATCTACTAAGGGATGCGTCTTACTTAACCTGGATTCAGTAAACCTCAGACAAACAGCACAAGGGAAACTAGGGAGGAAAAACGATGATCCGCATACACCACACATTATTCGCACTGGCAGCCGCAGGGGTGGGAATGTTCTCGATACCCGCAGTAGCGAACGCCTTCTCGCTAGTGGATAGAACCGGTTTTACCGATACTCAGTTTAACGATCTCATCAAGACGGGAAAATTTACAGAATTGTTCGTTGCTGAAAGCCGTATTGGTAACAACAGTACGAGTACCGCCGAGCGTGAATTAGGTATAAATACAGCTATCATACCTGACCCTAACAATCCCAATCAACTGGTGGGTGGTTTGCCTGTTGTTTCTGGCGAACGTGCTTGGACAAGTGGCGCTCTAGTGGATTTCGTTTTGGAATATACGGGAAGCTTGGTTAAGTATACTGTTGGCGGTCAGCTGCTCAGCAGTACTGCTTTTAGTGGCCCTGTAACTGACATTTTCCTCCGCACCCGTGCTGCTGGAGACGTCTCGAAGGGAATAAATGGTAGCACAATGGGGTTGAGCGACCTGGTTTTTGAAGAAGTGGGAATTGGCAGTTTGTCTTCTTCCGTTACAGGCACCGGCTCTGATGTAGATTATCTCCAGATCGCCAATATATCTGCGCCCTTCAAGCTGACCGGTAAGTCTATGATGAGCTGGATTGGCAACAACCCCAAAAATTCTCAACTCGCTTATCAAATCAAAGTTGGTAATACAGAGTCTCAAAGTATACCTGAGCCTGCTACTGTGGGTGCGCTGTTGCTGACTGGTGCGCTGGCTTTGGGTAGCAGAAAACAGCAAAAAGCTTGAAGAGGGGATGGAAAGTTAAAAGTAAAAAGTCAAAAGAAAAAATAGAAACCGGGTTTATTTGCCCAAGTCTTATAAACTAAGGATTGGGGAATAAATCAAAAAAGTTTCGATCGTGCAACCTGTTGATTTCACAACTCTGACGGCTGCTAGCAGCGATTTGAGAGCCAACTGGCTACCATCGCGCATCGAACAAGTTTATCAGCGCGATCGCTACACCATTGCCCTAGCTTTGCGAACTCTCAAGGGACGCGGTTGGCTGACTGTTTCTTGGCATCCCCAAGCAGCACGCCTCTGCATTGGCAATCCGCCGCCCAGAACGCCGGATACGTTTACGTTCAGTCAGCAGTTACGGCATCAATTAGGGGGTTTGGCACTGATAGCAATTGAACAGATTGCCCCTTGGGAGAGGGTTTTAGACTTCCAGTTTGGTAGGCGTCCCGGAGAACCTCCTCTCTGGCATCTCTACTTAGAAATCATGGGCAAATACAGTAATGTCATTCTCGCTGATGCTGACAATTTAATTATTACTGCCGCTCATCAAGTCAGTCCACAACAATCGAGCGTCCGTCCGATCCTGACCGGACAACCCTACGAGATTCCACCAGTTCTCACCGATCCTATACCCAGTTCGATCGAATCTCAACAGCGCTGGCAGGAACGAGTGAGTCTGGTACCTGGGAAAATCGGGCGCTCTCTGCTGAAAAATTATCGGGGTTTAAGTTCTTCTTTGGTACAGTCGATGGTAGCAGCCGCAGGACTGGAAGCCGATCGATCTACGGAAACTTTAACTCCATCCGATTGGCAGGGTTTGTTTGTTAAATGGCAAGAATGGTTGCGAGTATTAGAAGAGTCTAAATTTCAATTTGGTTGGATAGGGAAAGACCTAACGGATCGACCCCTTTCCCTGCAAGGTAAGGAGTCGGGACAGAAATCGGATTCGATTCGATATGAAGGATACACGGTACTGGGTTGGGGTGCGATCGAACCAGCTAAAGATATCCATACTTTGCTCGAGCGCTACTATACCGAAGAACTCGATCGACAAGAATTCTCTCAGCTACGCCATCAACTCAGTCAGAAACTCAACAGTATTTTAGGAAAATTGCGCGTTAAGGGTCAGACCTTTGCGGAACGCTTGCAGCAGTCTGACGGAGCGGATTTGTACCGACAGCAAGCAGATTTGCTCATGGCGCATCTCCAGGAATGGGAACCTGGCTTAAAATCGATTACCTTGCCTGACTTTAACACCGAAAATCCCGTTACTATTCCACTTGACCCAGAAAAGAATGCCGTCCAAAACGCTCAAGCACTGTATAAGCGTCATCAAAAACTCAAACGCGCTCGTGCTGCGGTTGAGCCGCTGCTAGCGGAAGTGAAAGCGGAAATTGATTATTTAGAGCAGGTAGAAGCAACTGTATCTCAACTGGAGATATACACAACTTCGGAAGATTTACAAGCCCTGGCAGAAATACGGGAAGAATTGATTCAACAGCGATATCTTGAAGAATTAGAATACAGCCGCGCTAACAAAAACGACGAGGAATCTCATCCGTACCGTTTCCGTACTCCCAGCGGGTTTGAGTTATTGATCGGTCGCAATAACCGCCAGAATGATCGGCTGACGTTTCGGGTTGCTGGCGATTACGATTTGTGGTTCCACACGCAAGAGATTCCTGGAAGCCACGTACTCTTGCGCCTGGAGCCAGGGGCTGTACCCGATGAAGCGGATTTACAGTTTACTGCCGATCTTGCTGCTTACTACAGCCGTTCTCGACAAAGCGATAGGGTTCCAGTAGTTTATACCGAACCCAAGTACGTCTACAAACCTAAAGGAGCAAAGCCTGGAGTGGCTATTTACAAGCAAGAACGGGTTATTTGGGGTTGTCCTCCGCAGGCTATTAAGTATATCACGCAAAGTGACCAAAATTAAAAACTGACTTACGTGTTTTAACGGTGGATTTGGTACATAACAGCGTAGACTATAGAAATGGAGGTATATGGGAAGTACCTCTGTCTAAGGAAATAAATATGCAAGGTAAACTTTTGTAAATTTGTTTCTCATGTTACAATAAGTTTACAGAGCTTTACCGACTGTGAACTTGGGAACGCACAGTTGGAATTTCCTCGAATTGAAGCGACAACACAACGTTTTTAATTTGTCAAGCCAGTCTTTGAGGAGGCTGGTTTTTTGTATTTAATATTAAAAATTTGTATAGAATCTTTACAAATCTGTTAGCGATCGCTGGGGCTAGAAACCGGGTTTCTTTAAGAAACCCGGTTTCTTTGCCAAAGACTATTGGCTGATGCCTAGAAACTAAATGTCGTTCGGATTGTACCGATGATGACATCTTCGTTGTTAGCGTTGTGGTCGGGTGCTGTCAGCCAGATTACTCCGGGAGTAATGGAGATATTATCGCTGACTTGAATTTGGTAAAATCCTTCGATGTGATAGGAGGCATCGTCATCATCGCCACCTAAACCAGCGTTAAACAAATCGTTGGATAAAGCACTACTCGCATCAGCGATCGGCTCAATGCCAACAATAATACCTCCCATGTTCCCTTTTTTACCCAGATCTGGAAAACCAAGGGTAACCGCACCGTTAAAGATATCAAGACTGCCACGGTTGATTTGTCCGCCCAGGGTAGAAAGAGTGCGAGTATTGCTGTAGCCAGCCCATCCACCCAGGACAAAATTACGAGCTAGTTGCCAAGAAAATTCTACACCGTAGGAATTGCTGGAAATGGGCAAATCGTTGTCGCCGGCAAGTGGCTGATTAGCCGCCAAATACGATCGCAAATTCGCAACTCGGCTGCCTGTTCCCATGTCTCTGTTGTAAGAGTGTACGTAGGTCAAACCGAATTTTAAACCACCAGTCTTAAACACCGCTTGTGCCAGCGCCCCGTAAGGCCCACCAAACAAACCGTTCCCATCACTAGGGTTGTTGACTGAGGTGCCTTGATAGCCCAAACTGATTTCGATGTTATCGTTGAGTTCGTGCCTGAGTCCTATGCCGGCACCATCAGCGAGATAATAAATACCGTGGCGGGTGCCGAAACGAGACAACGCACCGCTACCGCCATCTCCATCTAGCACGTTCAGAGTATCGGCAAAGCTATCCGACCCGGTAGCATTTGCGCCAATCACGACCTCAGTACGTTTGCCTATGGGGAAAGTGTAGGATAACTCATCCAGGACGATATTATTATTACCCGATTCCTCAAAAGGGCCACCAGCAAAGGATAGGTCTCCTTCCGGCGTCAAAGTAGAAGTTGCGGAGAATGCACCCAGGTTTCCTGCTTGCAATCGCGTTCTCAACCTATCTCTGCCGCTAAAGCTGGTTTCAAAGTTGAGACGAACTCTGTCACCAAATATAGGTTGATTGTCGATGTCGCCGCCAAAGGCATTATCCCCTTTCGCAATACCTGCCACCGCAAAAATTGCTTCTCCAGCCAGTTTGGTAGTGGTAGAAAACTGTTGCGCTTCCAGTCTGGCGGTGCGTGCTTCCAGTGCGTCTACGCGACCCCGCAGGGTGGTAAGTTCAGCCCGAAATTCTTCTTGCAGACGGCGGATTCTTTCTAAATCCTCTGCGCTGATGTCCGGACGTATTGTACCGATTAGTTCTTGAATCCGATTCAAGCAGGAGTTTAACCCGGCAGCGAATTCGTAGCGGGTCATGGCCCGGTTGCCCCGATAAGTGCGATCGGGATATCCTTCAATACATCCGTAGCGCTCTACCAGAGATTGCAAAGCTTGGAATGCCCAGTCTGTCGGTTGCACGTCACGCAGTTGGGAAACGGAAGTTACTTGAGAGAGAGAGTTTTGCGGTTTTTGGTTGTTGTAGCGGTTGATTTGCTCTAGGATACTTGACGCATCAGACTGCACTTCTGGTGTCGCCGATACTTCTTCGGCTTGGGACGCTGGCATCCCCACTAATGCGATCGCTAATGTTGCGCCCAATATGGCTGGGCTAATTAGCACATAATTACACAAAATTTTCAACATATCGAAATTTTTCACCTCACACCACTTTCAGATTAGCAGGATCGACCCTTTGTAAACTCTCATTAAGCCCATCCTATCTTCTGTGCAGAGATTTAAAAGGTTTTTTTATGGGTTTTTTCTAGTTTACAAAGACAGTAATTGGGCAAATCAAATGTTTTATCGCCCAAATTAGTATATATAGACTAAATATAGCCTATATACCCTGTTTTTATGACATTTACATTCCTTAAGCCCAGAAAAAGCAAATTTGTACAAGAATGAGTTTTATTCTCGCGTCTAAGTTAGAATTAGATCGGTTCTCATTTTGTACTCGCCAGGATCGCTTCTGGCTTTCCCTTTCAGCACAAAAACCGTGATTTGCCCTAAATTGCAAGGATTGCTAGTAGCCTTGTTGTTGCCAATGTTAGCAACTGCTGGCTGCAACCAATCTAATTCAACCGTTACCCCTGCCCGACAAGGAGAGGAGAATAAAGTTTCGCCCCCCGCCCTTGTAGGGACGGGTGCTGGAGAAGTAGGTTTGTCCGATCGCAACAGTCTGACAAGCGGGTCTTCCTCTCAGTCGCGACCGATCGAAGTTGTGACGACGTTTTTGCCGATGTATTGGTTTACCAAAGCGGTAGCAGGTAATTTAGTTCGGGTAGAAGTTTTGCTGCCTCCGGGTACTGAGGTGCATGAGTATCAGGCAACACCAAAAGATGTACAGGCGATCGCGCAAGCAGATGTGCTGGTGAAAAATGGCTTGGGCTTGGAAGAATTTCTGGAAAATACAATAAAAAATGCCCGAAATACCCAATTAAAACAGATTGAAGCCAGTAGGGGCATTAAACCTTTACAAGAAATTTCCCCAGTCGTTGAAGTAGCCGACAAAGCCGATCGAGACCACAAACACGAACACGAACACTCTGCTGGCAATCCGCACGTTTGGCTCGATCCCATATTAGCGATCGAACAGGTGGAAAATATTCGCGACGGTTTAATTGCCGCCGACCCTGGAAACAAAGTCACCTATCAGGCAAATGCTGCCGCTTACATTCAGCAATTACAAGCACTCGATCGCGAATTTCAACAGCGTTTGCAGCAATATCCCAACTGCACTTTTGTTACTTTCCACGACGCTTATC